>JAJRSV010000132.1 GCA_024278655.1 Bacteroidota bacterium
GAACCACGAACAAAATCCTTTTGTCTTCTCAATTTCTTTTCATAGTTATATCTAATCCATTTCTAAAAGCTATGAAGGAAGTATTGAGTAAAGACTGTTTATTGTAAATAAACTCATTACCGGAAAGATCGATTACTTTCCCTCCTGCTTCAGTTAGGATTGCTTGTCCGGCTGCAGTGTCCCATTCCATTGTCGGTCCGTGGCGGTAGTAAAGGTCGGCTTTTCCTTCTGCAATAAGACAAAATTTTAACGAACTGCCTATTGCCGTTTCACTTTTTATTCTGAACTTAGAGAGGAATTTTTCTTCTTCATCAGATGAATGCGAGCGGCTTTTAACAATTGTTATTTCTTCCGCGGAATTTGAGGAGCAGTGTATTTGTTTTTGCTCTCCGGTTTTCAAATCTTTTTTGAATGAACCCAAACCTTTTTGTGAGAAATATATAACTCCTTTTGTAGAGTTGCTTCCATCATTAAGGTTTAATGCAGGCGCGTAAATTACTCCGGCTACGGGAATGCCTTTATGTATGAGTGCAATGTTTACCGTGCACTCACCGTTCCTTTTGATGAACTCTTTTGTTCCATCAAGCGGATCAACAAGCCAGAAGTATTCCCAGTTTTTTCTTTCTTCAAAAGGAATCTCCTTTCCTTCTTCCGATAAAACCGGAATCTGAGGGTAAAGCTCATTCAATCGCTCTGTGATAATTTTGTTGGAAGCATTATCCGCACGGGTGAGGGGAGAGTTATCGCTTTTCTGCTCGATGCTGAAGTCACCGGAGAGATAAACTTCCGTTATCGCATCGCCCGCATCTATTGCGATGGTGTTAATTTTAGAGATGTCAATATTCATAAATAAATTTCTGTTAGAAAGGTTTGAAAATAATTCCCTTATCCTGCAAATATTCTTTTAGCTGTGCAACCGATTCTTCAACATCAAGATTGCCGGGAACATTTATATCGTACGCAATATCTGTTGTTATATTATCGCCTGTCCATACAGTTTCTATTTTTTCGGGGTTTACGGTTGTTTTAATTATCTCCAGGTCGTCTTGAGTTAATTCTATTGCGGTAACAATTAATATAACTCCTGCATCGAGTAAGATGTGAGCGACTTCGGCAAGACGGCGCAGGTGCTCTTCTTTTTTGTTGTTGCCTTTGCTTTTCAAATCTGCGTCAACGCCGTACATCACACTACCGATACCTAAGAAGTACACAATTTTACCATCCCTGAACAAATCCGATTCAAGTTTTTTAGCTACTTCTTTTCTGCCCGAATCTTTTTCTCCCGTAATTAAAATCAGTGTTGATTTCTGATTATATTTTTCCGCTCTCTGCCAATCGGATAGATTACTTTTTACCCATTTGTAATTTCTTAAAATAACGCTGTCACGAACCCAGGAAAGTTTATCCGGCAGAGCTTCGCGAATAATTCCTCCGCCCGCAATTTCATATTCATCAATCAGAACGAATCTGCTTGTAATCGGGTTTTTATCGGTTGTATCGAATGCAATTGCTTTATTTAATGATATAACACACTCGGCAACATCGTGTCGCTTTATTATCTCCGATTTTTGCGATGATGAAAGATCTGATGCGTTGATTACGCGTGTAACTTCTTCGAGGTGCGCCGTTACTTTTGCAGTGCCCAGTTTAAGGATGTAATCTTTTCTTTTGATAAGCGGTTTTCTTCCAAGCCAGAATAAGCTTACTCTAAGTCTCTTGCTCGCTTGCGGTTTCGGTTCATTACCTTTGAATGCAAGCTCCCCGCGTGTTACGTATATCTGTTCGGCAAGAGTAAATCCGGTTGCATATCCTGCTATAACGGTATCATTGTTCGGAGTATTAAATCCTTCGATAGTTTTTACGTGGCTTTTCTTTCCGGAAGGATAAAAAACAATTTCATCTCCAACTTTAATTGAACCGCTTTCAACCGTACCCGCAATTATTCTTCTGTTGTCGCCTCTGCCTGTAAACTTAAAAACACTCTGCACAGGCATCCTGAAAGGTTTATCGGTCAATGCTTTCTCCGGTGTAAAGCTGTCAAGAATTTGAAGAACCGTATCTCCTCTATACCAGGGAGTCTTATCGCTTAAGGTTGCAATATTATCTCCGTACCTTCCGCTTACCGGAATAAAGGAATTTACTTTCAGGTCAATCCCTTCGAGAAACTTTTTGTATTCTTTAACAACCTTATTGTAAACCTTTTCATCGTAGTTTACCAAATCCATTTTGTTGATTATCACCGACATCTGGTTTATTCCGAGCATCGAGAGCATATAACCGTGGCGTTTCGAATTTTCCTGCACACCTTCATCGGCGTCTATTACAAGTAATGCTGCTTCAGCACGTGCCGCACCGGAAACCATGTTCTTCAAAAACTCAATATGTCCCGGTGCATCGATAATTATGTAATCTCTTTTTTTCGTTTTGAAGAAGACCCTTGCCGAATCGATTGTTATACCCTGCATTCTTTCATCTTTAAGTGCATCGAGTAAAAATGCATACTCGAACGGCTTCGAGTTTCGTTCACACATATCTTTTACCTGTTCGAGTTTCCCGTCGGGCAGGGAATTAGTATCGGCTAATAATCTTCCGATGATTGTACTTTTTCCGTGATCTACATGTCCGGCAATTACTATGTTCATATTTTATTATTCGGTTTGTTATTAGTTATTCATTTTAATTATAAGCGGTTAAAACCGCTAACTGTGTGTGGCTTGGTTTTATCACCAAGTCACCTGACTAAAGTCAGGTGTTAATAATATACTTTTGTAAAGTTACCTGTTCAGGATAATGGTACCATTAACACCCGGTTTCCAACCGGGTGACAGTATCAAAAGCCAAAGAACACAACCACAAGCGGTTAAAACCGCTAACTGTGTGTGGCTTGGTTTTATCACCAAGTCACCTGACTAAAGTCAGGTGTTAATAAAATGCTTTCATAAAGTTATCTGTTCAGGATAACGGAACCATTAACACCCGGTTTCTAGTCTGTGTTGCACAAGTATAAATTGTCATTCTGAATGGAGCGAAGCGGAATGAAGAATCTCGCCTTTAACAGAATTGAGAC
>JAJRSV010000133.1 GCA_024278655.1 Bacteroidota bacterium
AGAACGACAGTCTTCATATCCTCGTTTCCGTTTCGAATTTGCAAACACCGGAAGAAAGGGCTAATGTGCTTTACTTTATTGAACCCGTCGGTAACGAAGGTCGGTATTCTTATAGTCTCTATACCGACAGTAAAACCGGTTACGGACATTTCTACTTTAAAACCGACGAGCCGGGCACTTACTCGTTTAATATTTTCAGCGTGATTAAAAGGAAGCTGCCAAGATATCTGCCGACAATTGTTCTGGAAGGAATTTTCACAAGGATTGGAAATGATTTTACTGCTTTCAGCGATACCGTGAACTTTAAGATTAAAGCGAAGATACAGTTGGATAAATTCGACAGACCTGGCAGAGGATAAACAATAACATCAACAATTATAAGAGAGTGTTATGATAAAATTTTTCTATCCGCTTATCTTATTATTACTTGCGAACAATTTCGCTTTTGCACAGGCAAACAAACTAAGTTTCGGAACGAGCAACCCCATTGAATTTTTAGACACTATCAAGACCAGCGTGGGAGAAGTTTTTGTTATAAAAGACAAGTTGTCCGACTGGTCGAGTGACTTTGCAGATATAAACTACACGGTGGGTGTGTTTACAAAAGCCGATTTCTCCGATAAGCGAAACATCGTGTTTGAAAAAAACGTAGGGGGACTTGAATACAAAACAGGAAACCTAAAGTATTTTAAATCCGACATTATCAATATAAAATCGAATGTTATTCCCGGTGTTAATCCCGGCGATTACGCGGTTCAGCTTACAACAAGCATAAACGCACCCGGTGTTTATTACTTTGTCGGTTTAATAAAGGGCAAAAGCGAACACGGTAACTATTTTGAAGATGCCGGATACTGGATAGTTAACTGTTTGCAGCGGGCAGTAAACAAACCACTGAATTCATTCAACATAAAAGACACATATCGTTTCGGTGAACCACTGTCTTTTGATTTTAGCATCGACAATCCTGAAATGGATAAAGTGTCGGGTTATCATTACAAGGTTTTCAGCGGTGATAAAGAAATGTTTTCCGGCATCGGATCGTATGTTAACCTCGATATGATAACTCATAATCCTTCTCTTGTAAACAAATCGTTCCGCATCGAGGGATATTACGGCGGAAACATAGTTAAGTATTTTAACCCTTCGCTTCCCGGCACCGATTCTACAGTCTGGAACTTCAAACTTCTTCCGCCGGAAGAATTTGCCGCAGCATCGAACTGGATGACACAGGAAGAGTTTAACAATCTCGGGGAAGACGATGTTATAGATGCGCTTGATTTAAATCTGGATAAGAACATGAAATTCAGGTTTATGTATTATACATTGACACCGGACGGAGCTATAATTACGAAACCTGCGTTTTACAATTTAACAATAGCATCATCTCCCGAAGAGTTTCTTACAAAATCAAAAAGCAATGTTAAGATATACGATGAAGGTATCTGGAAAGTAATCGAACCGGTTGTTAATAAAAAGTTCCTCGGAAGCATAAAGGAAAATCATACTAAAAAAGTAACGCTTACAATTAAATTCAAAACCCAATTCGGTGAGCAGAAAGAATTCACCTTTGTGGGTTACGTTTTTTAACTTATCAACGGGGTCGTTATGAAAAAGAAAATGTTACTTAGTTGCTTATTCGTTCTGTTTTTATTCATTATAATTGCACCGGAACAGTTCGCACAGGAAGTAAGAAAACCTGTTAAAATAAAAACCGAAGAAGTCAGCAGCTTTCAGTTAAAATACGGAATGGGTGTATCAACAAGATATATCTGGCGGGGACTCGACCTGGCAAAATCACCCGCACTTGAACCTTATGCACGAGCACTTTTCTATGGGTTCGAAATTTCTTTTTACGGTGCTTACGGTTTGTACGAAAGCTCGGCAAAACATGCCGACTTCGAAGATCCGGAAAACCCGGAGAATATAAATCCTCTTTACCTCGATCGTATTGCTTTTAACCAGGTTATAACGAATATATTTTACAACATCAGCACAGAAATCGGACTGTTCACATTGGGCGTGTCGGATTATTACTTTCCCGACAGGATAATAAAACAAACGGAAGTAGATTCCAACGGCAACACACATCCTAAATACATTAAGACTAACTGGCTGAACTGGCACGATAACGGAGACGGCGCACACGTGATAGAGGCGAGCTTAAAATACATGGGCGGCAACGATTTGCCCCTTTGGATATTCGCCGCATTTAACTTCTACAACGATCCCGATAACTCTTTGTATGTCGAAGCTGGGTACACATTCGATCTGTTGGAAAACAAACTAAGCTTGTTCGGCGGTGGTGCTATCGGCGGTTCGCAATGGTACCGGTTTACAGTTAAAAACGGTGTGGTACAGAATGGTGTGGGTTTAACAAACTTCGGCTTTACAGTAAGCAGAGAAATCTATATCGAAGAGTGGCTTATGCTCAATTTTGAATTGACTGATATTATTAATTTCTACGAAGAAAGAAATACAATCTTATTCAAGACTACTTTGCGGATCGAATAATTTTTATTTCAATTCTTTGTATCTGAAACAATTTACCGTGTGGTCGTTTACCATTCCGGTTGCTTGCATATGTGCATAAATAATTGTTGAGCCGACAAACTTAAACCCGCGTTTCTTTAAGTCTTTGCTTATCAAATCCGAAAGCACCGTGCGCGCCGGTATTTCCTTTAACGATTTGAACTTGTTAACAACCGGTTTATAATTAACGAAGCTCCAAATGTATTTGTCAAACGTTCCGAACTCATCTCTTACTTTTAAAAAGGCTTTTGCGTTTGTAACCGCCGCATTTACTTTAAGTTTGTTCCTTATTATCCCCTCATCTTTCAACAGGGAATTTATTTTGCGTTTGTTGTATTTTGCTATTTTATTAAAATCAAAGTTATCGAATGCTTTCCGGAAATTTTCTCTTTTATGGAGGATTGTTCTCCAGCTTAACCCTGCCTGAAAACCTTCGAGCAGAAGGAACTCAAATAATTTTTTATCGTTATGAACCGGTTTGCCCCACTCATTATCATGATATTTAATCATCAACGGGTCGTCCGAAGTCCATTCGCAGCGTTGTTTTTCTTTCATTAAATTTTTCTCTGCTAAATTGAGTGATATGTTAATACGCAAGTATTGGTCTCAGCCACTTCTCAACTTCCTCAACGCTCATACCTTTACGGCGGTGATAGTCGAGGACCTGGTCTTTGCCGATTTTTCCCACATTAAAATATTTTGCATGCTTACTTGCAAAGTACAATCCGCTTACCGATGCTGCCGGATGCATTGCAAGCGATTCGGTGAGTTTAATACCCGTGTGTTTTTCAACATCAAGCAAATCAAAAATTATCTGCTTCTCCGTGTGATCCGGTTGTGCGGGATAGCCCGGTGCGGGACGGATGCCTTTATACTTTTCCTTTATCAACTCTTCGCTGCTTAAATTCTCATCTGCGGCATAGCCCCAATATTCTTTTCGAACAAGCTCATGCAAATGTTCCGCGAAAGCTTCGGCAAGCCGGTCGGCAAGCGCTTTAGCCATTATACTGTTATAATCGTCGTGTTCCTTTTCAAACTTTTCAACCAGCTCGTCAAGTCCGATTCCGGTTGTAACTGCAAACGCACCGATGTAATCGTTAACGCCGCTTTCCCTTGGCGCAACAAAATCTGCAAGAGCCAGATTGGGTTCTCTTTCCGATTTCTTTTGCTGCTGTCGTAATGAATGAAAGACGGTTAGAACACCGTTGCGTTTTTCATCCTTATAAACTTCAATGTCATCGCCAACGGAATTGGCAGGGAACAATCCGATAACACCGTTTGCAGTTAAAAATTTATTTGTAATTATTTCATCGAGAAGCTTGTTTGCATCATCGAAAAGTTTTTTTGCTTCGCCGCCGTATTTTTCACTATCAAAAATTGCAGGATACTTTCCCTTCATCTCCCAGGCGGAAAAGAAGGGTGTCCAATCTATATAACTGCGTAATGTATCGAGCGGAAAATTGTTAAACGTTGTTACACCCGGTTTTAACGGTTTAACGGTCTTTTCGCTTTTCCAATCGATTTTCAGTTTGTTCTTTCTCGCTTCTTCGAGGGTTATATATGTTTTTGCTTCTTTCTTTTTTAAATAATCTTCGCGCAGTTTGTCGTACTCCGATTTTATTTTATCAGTAAACGCTTTTCTCTCATCTGCATTTTCGTTTAGCAAACTGCTTACAACCGGAACACTACGCGATGCATCCAGCACGTGAATTGTAACTCCTTTAAAGTTTGGAGCCACCTTAACTGCCGTATGAATCCGTGATGTTGTAGCACCGCCGATAAGCAGCGGTTTGTCAATCCCCTGTCTCTCCATTTCTTTGGCAACGTGAACCATTTCGTCGAGTGATGGAGTTATTAATCCGCTTAATCCTATTACATCAACATCTTCTTTCATTGCCGTCTGAAGTATTTTTTCGGCAGGGACCATCACTCCAAGGTCTATAACTTTATAATTGTTGCAACCTAATACAACACCAACAATATTTTTACCTATGTCGTGCACATCTCCTTTTACTGTGGCAAGCAGCACTACACCTGATCCGGAAGCCCCCTCTAAATCTCCCCCTAAGGACGCCTCACCCAAACCCTCTCCAAAGGAGAGGGCTTTTAAATGTTTGAGAATGTCTTTTAATACTTTAGAAGGATTATTTAATACTTGTTCATTTTGAAAACGAATTACCTTAAATCCATTGTCTTCCAGCCATTTTGTTCTTATTTCATCGCTTTCTTTATTATCAGGTAATTGATGTATCTTGCCATC
>JAJRSV010000134.1 GCA_024278655.1 Bacteroidota bacterium
CCCTGTCAACATCAATTGTGCCGTCGGTGTTCCTTACCTGAACAACAGGACCTTTTTCGATGAAGAGTCCGGTTACTTTAATCGCTTCGGCAAGCGAGCCGCCGCCGTCGTTACGCAAATCTATAATCACACCGTTAACATTTTTTTCTTCCAGTTCTTTCAACAATCTTTCCACATCGCGCGAAGTACTGCTGAAATCTTTATCGCATCTGAACTGTCCTTCGAAGTCGCTGTAAAATTTCGGGATGGTTATTACACCTACCTTAAATGGTTTCCCTTCGTGCTCAATCTCTAATACTTTACTGCTTGCCGATTGATCTTCAAGTTTAATTTTATCTCTTACGAGCACAAGCTCAAACGGTTCACCGCTCGTTCCCTGATCGGCGGGAAGAACTTTGAGCCGCACGATGGTTCCTTTCGGACCTCTGATTAACTGAACCACATCCGTAATCCGCCAGCCGACAACATCAACATAATCGCCGGTATCTCCCTGCGCAACTGCAACTATTCTATCGTTCATTCGCAGCTTTTTAGATTTAAATGCCGGACCTCCCGGAATAACTTCAACAACTTTCGTGTAACCGTCGTCGTATTGCAAACGTGCACCGATGCCTTCGAGTGAAAGACTCATATCAATCTTAAAGTTATCCGATGTAATAGGTGAAAGATAATTTGTATGCGGATCAATCGACTGTGTAAACGAGTTCATCGCCATCTGGAATACATCTTCGCTGTGATACTGCATCAGTATCCTCGAATAATTTTCATAACGCTTCTTCAGATTCTCTTTTATCTCATCCCAGGTTTTACCGTTAAGCTTTAAACTCAAAGCATCGTTCTTTATTCTCTTCCGCCAGATATCATTCAGCTCATCGACTGTTTTTGCCCAGGGGGCTTTCTCTCTGTCGATTAAAAACTGTTCATCCTTTGTATAATCAAATCCCTTGCTCAAAATCGTATCGATGTAGGTAATTCTTTCAGCCAATCTTTTCAAGTAAACATTAAAGATTTCGTAAAACGGTTCAACGTTTCCTTCTTTAATATCATCGTCGAGTTCGTCACGGTATTTTTCAAAATTGTCTATATCCGATTTAAGAAAATAATTCTTTCCGAAATCAAGTGAGTTTATATAACGATCCAAAATAACCGATGAAAGCGAATCGTTAAGCTTAAACTTTTTGTAGTGATAACGCGTAAGTATAGTATTAATAAGCTGATCTTCGAGCATATAATACGGTTCGGGTTCTATCTGAGTTAAAGTATCGGTAACGCCTAAATTATTTCCCTGATAGTCGGGTTCACTCTTTGTGAAATAAAAATTAGCGGCAATTGCAGTTATAAGAATAACTAATGAAAGCTTCATAAAATTTACCAGTCTTTTGTTTTTTAGCTTGTTCAATGTTTAACAGTTAAAAATATAATGAAATATGTTCGGGTTAAATAGAAATATTTTTACATAACATAAGTTTATCTTCCGGTTAAAAAGTATCAACATAAAAAGGATAAACGGTAAGTAAACGGGAACGGGAAATCATTCTGCAAAAACTGTCCGGTTAAAAATATACTCAACGTTTTTAAGCATCTTACCGTAATCGAAAACTTCTTCGATCTCTTCACGCGAAAGATATTTTAATACCTCTTCGGAGGAAAGAAGTTCATCTTTTAAATTTTTACTTTTATCTTCCCAGACTTTCATTGCCGACGATTGAACCAACTTATAAGCGTCTTCCCTTGTCAATCCTTTGTCAACCAACTTTAATAATACCGTTTGCGAAAAAATCAGTCCGCGCGTCAGATTAAGATTGCGCAGCATATTTTCGGGATAGATGATTAAGTTTTTTATTAGCTTCGTCATCAAGTCGAGCATATAATCTAACGCAATGCAGCTATCGGGAATAATTATCCGCTCAACCGATGAGTGGGAAATATCACGTTCATGCCATAGTGCAACATTTTCAAGCGCGGCAAGCGAGTTGCTTCGGAGAATGCGTGCTAACCCGGTAACCCTTTCGCTTACAATAGGATTACGCTTATGAGGCATTGCCGACGAACCTTTCTGCCCTTTGGAAAAATATTCTTCCGCTTCAAGAACTTCGGTTCGTTGAAGATGTCGTACTTCAATTGCCATCTTCTCTAACGTTGCACCAACAACAGCTAATGTGTTCATAAATTCTGCATGCCTGTCGCGCTGAATTACCTGTGTGGAAATCGGCTCGGGTTTCAGTCCCATCTTTTCGCAAACATATTCTTCAACTTCAGGCGAAAGATGTTCGAACGTACCGACCGCACCGGAGATTTGTCCGGTGCTAATATTTTCAACCGCTCTTTCCAACCGTTTGATATCGCGCTTCACTTCCTCAAACCACAGTGCGAATTTCAAACCCATTGTTACCGGTTCGGCGTGAATGCCATGCGACCTTCCGACACAAACGGTTTCTTTATGCTCAATTGCTCTTTCTTTAAGAACATCTTTCAATTCTTTCAGCCGTTTCAGAAGCAGTTCGCCTGCGGTTTTCATCTGGTAAGAAAGTGTTGTATCGAGTATATCGGAAGATGTCATTCCGTAATGAATATGACGTGAAGCAGGACCGACATATTCCGCAACGTTGGTTAAGAAAGCAATTACATCGTGTTTTGTTTTTTCTTCAATTTCAAGAATTCTTTTTACATCGAACCGTGCTTTCGATTTTATTTCTTCCACATCCTCCTTCGGTATCTCACCTAATCCAGCACGGGCTTCGCAGGCAAGTATTTCAATCTTAAGCCAGGTGCTGAATTTAAATTCATCCTGCCAGATTTTCCCCATCTCAGGCAGTGTATATCGCTCAATCATCGGCGGCGCTCTAATTTCATTTTCTTGGTTATGATTTCATCATCTCTTAAAATTTCCAGCGTTATTGTCTGTCCGGTTCTGAATTCATAAAACACACCGAAGATTGTGTTCTCATCGTTTATCTTATAATTTTCAACTTTAAGGATTATATCGCCCTCTCGCAATCCCGCTTTATCGGCAGGGGTTCCGGGATAAACTTTTGTTATAATTACCCCGCGTGTTCTGTCGAGATGATAATATTTTGCAATGGTTTCATCAATCGATTGAATACGCATTCCAATCTCGAAGTCGCGTTCAATTTTTCCTTTTTCTTTAAGTTCGGCTACAATCTTTTTAACCTTGTTAATAGGAATTGCAAATCCGAGCCCGATATTTCCTTTACTGCCTGCTGTAAAGATAAGAGTGTTCATTCCGATAACTTCGCCAAGACTGTTAACCAACGGACCACCGCTGTTGCCTCCGTTAATTGCAGCATCGGTTTGAATCATATTCAAATAATACCTGTCGTTAAGCGGTTCCAGGTTCATCCCGAGAGCACTTATAACGCCAACCGTTACGGTCGGCTGATCATTAATTTCGAACAGACCAAAAGGATTGCCCAAGGCAATTACCCACTCGCCTATTATTATATCATCTGAATTACCTAAAACAATGTAAGGAAGATCTTCGCCGTCTATTTTAAGCAGTGCTATGTCCGATACAGGATCGGAACCGATTAGTTCCCCGTCGTAAACATGACCGTTTGTTAAGGTAACTTTTATTTCCTTGGCGTTTCCTGCAACATGATCGTTCGTAACAATGTAACCGTCGGGTGAAATGATATAGCCCGAACCCAATTCTTTTACTTCGCGGCTCCTGTAACCTCTGTCGCCAAAAAACTGCCTGAAGAACGGATCGTCGAAAAAGTAGCCGAAAGGAGTTTGAACCTGTTGGATTTCAATTACGCTTATTCCCACAACTGCAGGACTAACTTTCTTAACCGTTTCGGTTATAATATTTCTGCGCGAACCGGTAATTGCATCGTTTAAGTTTTGTTTATCCTGGTAAGATGATAACTGCTGATGGTTTTCAAGAGTTAAATCTTTGCCGCTATTAATATTGGTATTATTATCAATGGCAAAGTAATACACTCCCGCTGAAACCAACAGAAAAATTACAATCAACAAACTTTTACTTAAAGTATTCATTTTATTTCCTTTTAAATATTTCCCGATTCTTAATTAACTCCATTAGAGGATCGATATGTTTAATAAAAATTATTATCAATCCGGTAACTGCATAAAATAATAAAACTGCCTGACTACCGGGATGCGGATATGCATACTTGATTGCTATATCCGGTTTGCTGAAGAGAATTAATAACGACATAACCGTTGCACTTATATTGGCAAAGTGAATGTTTTTTCGGATAAGATAAAATACCAGCCAAAGAATTATCCATACAAGTAATAAATAAGGGAATATGATGATTGTACTGCCTGCAAACGTTGCCAAACCTCTTCCGCCTTTAAATTCAAGCCAGGGATTATAACAATGTGCTAATATTGCAAATATACTTGCCATCGCCGGATATATAAAAACATCTCCGTAAAAATAAACAGTTAATGAAACGGCAGCCGCACCTTTTGCCATATCAATCAGTAAAACCATTAACCCGACTAATTTGGAATTGCTTACAGTATATGAATTATACGCTCCAATATTACCCGAACCGGATTTACTTACATCAATTCCTTTGGTTTTCTTTAACAGTAAGTATGCTGTCGGGATTGAACCGAATAAATAACCGATTGTAACGCTTACAAGGTATTCCATAGCTCCCGTAAAAAGTATAATTAATTTAATTCGCAATATACTAATGAATTGGGATTATGTTTCAACAACATAGATGCAGAAAGTTGGTAGCGGGAATAATAATGAATGGTTGAATGGTTGAATGATTGAATTGTTGAATGGTTAAATTGTTGAATGGTTAAATGATTGAATGAAGGATATTTTGGAGAAAGAATTTAGACGGATTGTTAGAACGGTGAATTTCGAGGCGGCGGTCGGATTCGAA
>JAJRSV010000135.1 GCA_024278655.1 Bacteroidota bacterium
AGAAATCGGGCAGGCAAAAATGATTGAACCGATTGATGTGTTGTGGGATATTTATAAGAAAGACGGCGTAATTAAAAGTGTGTTTGTTAAAGTCTGGTTCGATGCTAAGTTCGGAGAGATTACAGATCACTTAAAAGACTATCCCGATAAATCAATATTTAATAAGCTTAAAAAGATCGATCCTTCGCACACCGGCAGGTACAGCACGGTTGTACCCTGATGTATAATTGTTTTAGGTAAGATAAAAGAGTAAAGTAAAAAGACTAAAATAATTAATTAAAAAGCTTGGCTACCTGCAAGCAGGGTGCAAAACACAATATTGGAAGATTAGAAAAGACAACGAATAACCCTCCTTCGTTAAAACGATGGAGGGCTTGCCAATGACCACTCGCCAATGACTGCAAACATAATGAAGGATATTTGATGCTGCGATAGTGTATTCACACGTCATGGAACGTTCCGTGACGGGTAGAAACGTTAATGTGTATTCGTCATTCATAAATTGCGTAAGCAGGCGTCCACGCCTGCGTCTTTGTATTACCGTGTCATCGAATTTTCGGCTAAAGAAATTTCCTCTGGGGTTATTCTTTTCCCTTTCCTGTTCTTTTTCTGCACACATATCACGACTATGGTGTTTGTCTTCGATAATAACTGTTTTGTTAATTGGATATTGAAATTTGAAAATTGTTTGATATTTATTATTTGGGATTTGTGATTTTGTTAGCATCGCTAGCGGGGACGCTGGCTTACGCCGATGTATAAATAAAAATGCGAAAGATACTTCGCTTCTTACATCTGTCTTCTCTCGTTTGACGTTTCACGTTTGACATTTGACTTTCGGAACTAACGATTCATTCAGAATTTATTCTGCAGACAAAATTATAGTATCCACAATCAAATCTTTGTTTTTTTTTGTCAGGATTTTACATATAATATTCTTTTTACTATTAAATAAAAGATTGGTTGATTGAATGTATAGATGAATAATAATCACAAGATTATAATCTATAAATATCGAACGTTAAACCACGAACTACGAACCAAGCACCACGAACATTCCTCACAACAAATGTCCATCAATGACAAATGACGGATTAATTGAATGGTTAAAGTAACTTAACTTTCGTTTTATCCTCGTTATTCGATTGCCGGTTATGCCGCGCTAAGGTATTAATCTAACGCTTAATATTTTATCATTCTGTGTGATGTTATAAACCACATCCATTCCGCTTATAACTTTAGCGAAGACGGTGTATCTTCCGTTCAAATGCGGATAGTTACCCTGCATTACAAACCACTGCGAACCTTCCGTATCTTTTCCGGCGCTTGCCATTCCTACGGTTCCTATATCGTAAGGGAGCGGGGAAAATTCCGATACGATATCATAACCGGGACCACCCCAGCCGGTTGCCGTCGGGTCGCCGCACTGGATAACAAATCCGGGGACAACTCTGTGGAATTCAATTCCGTTATAAAAATCTTTTGAAGCGAGCATACAAAAATTACCTGTTGTTACAGGTGCATATTCCGGAATAAACTCAATAACAAAACTCCCTTTTTCAGTTACTATCTCTGCGGATGAAAACTTAAAAGCGTTTTGCCAGATTTCTTCAAAATTGTTTAACTCTTTTGTGCCTCTAAAGTCCTTCCCGGTTTTATCTGAAATAAATTTTCTTATCGAATACAGCTCCGAAAATTTTAACTCTTCTATTACTTCCTCATAAAGAACCGAATCAATTCTCTCTGCCAAGTTTACGAGAGACATAATTGCCTCCATAAAATCGGGATTATCTTTTTCCGCTTTAATTTTTTGTTTGATGATATCGGTTATTTCTCTTTTATGTTTTTCGATTAGTAAAGAATCCGATCCATCCGCAGCAATTGAAACCAAAGGTGCCCGGTTTGATTTAAGTGTGTTAATCAGGAGTGAAATTAATTTAACATCCTCAGGAAAAGTCTCTCTGAACTGAAGTAAATTATAGAGTATATCTATTTTGTTTGATAAATTATCAACGGCATCGTACTCCACAAGCAGAGTTGTTAAGTTCTTTTCATTTTCATTATCCGAACCGAGGTAAGCGTAATAATATTGCTTCGGTAATGCGGTTAATATTTTTTCATCAATTTCTTTATCATCGTAAAGCTGCGTGTAAGAAACAAGCAGCTCACCTTTTATAGCTGCCGGCAAGTCGGGATTAAGCAAATAGTTATGCAAAATATTCTTTAACGAATCGGTTAAACTATTTCCCACGGTAAAGTTTTTAATCGAACCTGCCGCTGTTATCGAAACATTCTGATTTTCGTTCCCCAATAATTTTAAAAACTCTTTAATCTCATCTACAGTATTAAACTTGTAAAGCGATAAAGCTTTTGCAGTTTCAATCAACAGCAGGGGATTGGTTTCATTCAAAAGTTTATTAAAAAGTTCTTCGTTTTTGGGAAAGTATTTTTGCACACGTAAATTAATCAATGCGTATTGCTTTTGTTTAATTACCGTTTTGGTTTCTTCGTCGTTCGATAAAAGGATTTTTACCAATTCGTCATTTATCTTTCCGGAACTTCCCCGGCGTGCCAAAGCAAACAGCGCATCGTTTTTTGCATCAACCGGTGTAAATGGGTTATTTATCTCGTCGATAAGAATTTGTTTGGTTCGGTCGCTTGTTATTCCCCTGAAACCAAACTGGTAAATTGCCAGTGATATTCCGCGGTAAGGAAAAGACGGGGCATCGATGTTTGCATAAAAATCGGCAAGACGGTTTAGATCGTTTTCGTTGCCGGTTTTTCCCAGCGCATCGAACAAGTAAACAGAATTTGCAGCCACATCTTCGCTGAAAATTTTCGACCATAAATATTCTGTAGATGATTTATTTTCGCCAAGCTGTCCGAGAGCAAAGCAGATAAACTTTGCATGGTTATTAAACGGAAGTGTGATAATGTTTTTTACTAAAGAAGTGTCTTCACTATGACTAATGCTTAGCAGGGCTGCGTTTACTTTTCGTTCATCGCCGGAGTTTAAATAACTTAAAACAATTTCTCTATCGAATGAACGTTGGAATGTTGTTTTAACCAATTCGTAATCGCTTTTGCCGTACTGTGCAAAAGCGATTACGGGAATTACTAAAGCGGCAATTAAAAATTTTTTAAATATCAATTTCCCAAATGCGATACTTTTTGTAAATCTCTGCTCTCATCAAGTGCAAACCCCTGTTCATCATTTCGTTATCTTCCAATACCCAGCTTGCCTCGCCGCGGTAAATTCCAAGTCGTGCAGCACGTTGAAGAATTTCCCAGTAAAGCACGGCATCAAATCCTTTTTTCTGATGTTCGGGTATTATGCCGAGCGTAAGAATTCGTGCCCATGTAATTTTTTTCTTTTTGGTATAGAGTTTAATGAAATTAAACGGGAACAATCTGCCGTTCATTTCTTTAAAGATTTCGTTGTAATCCATCATTACCAAAGCGGCACCGACCAGTTCGCCTTTGGCTTCGGCAAACAGAACAAGCGAAGGTTCGACTAACGGTTTCAAGTCTTTTGCCATTTCATCAATTTGCTCTTCGCTTAAAGGAACAAATCCCCAGTTTGGTGCCCATGCTTTGTTGTAAACAAATTTAAACTTATCAAGGTCTTTATCGAAGTGTTTCATCTCGAGCTGCGATATTTTTAAGCCGTATCTCTTCCGTACAATTTCCTGTCCTCTTTTCAGCTTTTCGGATTTAGAGATTTTTTCGTTTTCGATTTTCCATGCATATAAATCTTTTGCTTTTTTGAATCCGTAATTTTCGCAAAGGTTCATAAAATATTCGGGATTGTAAGGCATCAATATTCTTGGCGAGTCATCAAACCCTTCCATTAGCATGCCGTATTCATCGTTGCTCGAAGGATTAGCCGGACCGCGCATGTGCTTCAGCCCTTTTTCCTGCAGCCATTTTTTTGCGGCATCGAAAAGTGCATTGGCAACTTCCTGGTTATTGATGCTTTCGAAGAATCCGAAGAAACCGGTTTCATCGTTATGGTATTTCAGGTGAACATCATTTTTTATAGCCGCTATTCTGCCGACGATTTTTCCGTCTCTTTCGGCAAGAAAGTATTCCGCATCGGCTTCTTTAAAGAAAGGATTTTTCTTTTTATCTAACAGTTTTTTCCTTTCCATTATAAGCGGCGGAACCCAGTACGGATTGCCTTTATAAATTTCCCACTGAAACCTGATGAACTTCATCAAGTCTTTTTTTGTTTGTACGGTTCTGATTGTAATGTCACTCATAATTTTACCTCTGTTGAAATAAAAAAAGCATACCCAATATATAGAGTATGCTTTTGTTTTAATTTTATTGCTTCAATTAAATTAGCCCTAATTGTTTTCCGGCTTTTTCGAATATATCGATTATTTCATCGAGATGTTCTTTTTCATGAGTAGCCATATAACTTGTCCGCATCATCTGCCTTCCTTCGGGAACGCCGGGCGAAATAAACACATTAACAAACACTCCGCCGTCGTATAAAAGACGCCACATCTTAAATGCTAATTCGTCGTTACCGATTATAACAGGAACAATACCGGTTCGTCCTTCAATTATTTTGAACCCTTTTTCTTTCAGTCCCTTTCTCATGTAGTCTGCGTTCTCAATCAGTCTTGTAACTCTTTCCGGTTCCTTCTCGAGTATATCGAGTGCGGCAAGAGCAGCAGCTACCGAAGCCGGTGTTGGAGATGCACTGAAAATAAGTGCCGGCGAAAAATGTTTGATGTAATTTATCACTCTTTCGGGTCCTGCAACAAAACCGCCTAACGAAGCGAACGTTTTACTGAAAGTACCCATTGTTAAATCAACATCTTCTTCCATATCGAATTCACTTGCCGTACCTCTTCCGCCTTTGCCTATAACGCCCACTGCATGTGCGTCGTCAATCATTATGCGTGCGTTATTGTTCTTTGCAATTTCAACCATACGCGGCAGGTCTACAATTTCGCCGCCGGTACTAAACACGCCGTCGCTAACGATTAGCTTCGGAACATCTTTCGGTATTTTTTCAATAACCCTCTTAAGGTCATCCATATCGTTGTGTTTGTAGCGTGCAAGGTTACCGACCGAACCTTTTGTCATCAATGTTCCGGCAACTATACAGGCGTGATTATCTTTATCCGAGATAACATATTCGCCTCTTCCTACTAATGTAGGAATAACTCCTTGTGCCGTTTGATAACCTGTGCTGAAAAGCAGAACCGCTTCGGTGCCGAAAAACTTGGCGAGACGTTCTTCCAGCTCGATGTGTAAATCGAGTGTTCCTGTTAAGTAACGCGAACCCGAACAACCGGTACCGTACTTCTCTATGGCTTTTATTGCAGCTTCAACTACCTTCGGATGGGATGTTAATCCGAGGTAATTATTCGAACCTGCCATTATAATTCTTCTTCCCTCAATACTAACAACGGGTCCCTCGTTTTCTTCGATGGCTCGAAAATACGGGTAGACCCCTAACGCTTTAACTTCGTCAGCTCTTGTGAAGTCAAAGCACTTCTTAAATAAATCCAACTATTCCTCCTAAGATATATTTGGAATGCAATTTAGAATGTTACCGAATTTTGTTTAATTTTGGAACAAATCTATTACTAATTACCAATAAAATCAAATAGTTATGAACTCAAATATGATTGCTGTAGTTACGGGCTCAAACGGCTTTGTAGGAAGCCATCTTGTAGATTTGCTTATTGAAAAAGGATATACCGTCAGATGCATCGTTAGAAAAACAAGTAATTTACGTTGGCTTGAAGGAAAAGATGTTGAAATTCACGACTGCGGTCTGTTCGATAAAGACGGATTGGAGAAAGCATTAAAAGATGCCGATTATGTTTATCACGTGGCGGGAGTGGTTAAATCGAAAACAAAAGAAGGGTATTTTAAAGGAAATGTTGAAACCACCAAGAATTTACTGGAAGCTGCGTTAAAGAATAAAAACAAATTAAAAAGATTTTTAGTAGTTAGCAGTCTTACCGTAAGCGGACCTGCAAAAGATGAAATACCTGTTACTGAAGAATCGCCTTACAATCCTTTAACTACTTACGGCAGGAGCAAAGTGGAGGAGGAAAAGCTTGCACTAAAGTATAAAGATGAAATTCCGATAACAATATGCCGCGCGCCCGCTGTTTATGGCGAACGTGATACCGAAATTCTAATCTACTTCAAAAATTTTGCAAAGGGAATTACCACCACAATCGGATTCGACAGGAAGATTCTTAGTCTTATACATGCAGTGGATTTGGTTGACGGATTTTACAAAGCTGCAACATCCGAAAAAGCAAAAGGCGAAATTTATTTTATAAGCTCGGAAAAGTTTTATTCGTGGGATGAGATAAATAAAATAACCGCAGAAGTACTCGGTAAAAAAGCTATCAGAATAAAAGTGCCTCACTTTGCTGTTTACACACTTGCCGCAATAGCACAATTCTTTTCGATGTTTTCTTCTAAGGCGGCAACGCTCAATCTTGAGAAGGCAAAAGATTTAACACAGCATGCCTGGATTTGCGATACATCCAAAGCAATAAGAGATTTCGGTTACAGGCAAAACATTTCGATTGAAGAAGGAATAAGAAGAACCTGCAAATGGTATAAAGAGATGGGTTGGATTTAGCGTGTTGATAACTTTATGCAGTTGAAATATCTGGGATATGGGAAAGCTTTAGTTTATTTGGATAAGAATTCAGAAGTAAGAAGTAAGGAGTCAGATCTTTTGTAGTCGCAAACCTGCCTATCGGCAGACCGGCTTTAGCTTCAGCTTTTAGGTAATTCAGTTATTCTTTGCACCTTCTGCAATCCAGGTCCTAACACCTCTTCGTTGCTCGACTGTTAAGGGAGTTGCATAAGTTTGAGGAGGCATTGGAGGAAATCCGGATTTGAACTCGATAGTCCATACCAAAATACTGTTATCCGGTTCACCCGGTACCACAATTCGTCCGTCAACAAAAAACGATGGATTAGTTAAGTTAAGTCCCGCATCGGTTCTGCCGTTGCCATGGCAATTGTTACACTTCAGATCGAAAATGGGCGCAATATGCGTTTTAAAGCTGACATTGGAATCGGGGATGGTACGGTTATCAACTTCGTTAACTGTGGTATCGTCACAACCGATTACCGCAATCAATATGGCTGTGAAGATTAAAATATATGCGAGTCTTTTCGTATTCATATAAATAAAATATTATCAATAAAAAAGGGAATCAATGTCATTTGATGTAACCGGAGTTTAAAAGGTTCCGTTTATCCATAATAATTTAAATTGACAAAACATTAAAAGATAACTACTTTTGCAGGTGCAAATTTACGGGGCTATAGCTCAGCTGGGAGAGCGCTTGAATGGCATTCAAGAGGTCGGCGGTTCGATCCCGCCTAGCTCCACAACGTAAGGGCGTTGAAGTAACTACTCAACGCCTTTTATTTTTTTCACTTTCTATTTCGGTTGTTTGATTATGAGTTATAATCTTAAATTTAGCTGTTCGAATATAATTTCATCTTCTGTTCGCATTTATATGTTTATTAGTTAAGTATATAAAATGAATCTCCTTCCCAAAGCTCCGTATTATAAAAAAGTCCTCCACATAGCTATGCCTGCAATAGCGGGTCTCTCTACACAGATGGTAGTTTCGCTTGTTGATACTGCAATGGTAGGACGGCTTGAGGAAGCAACTTATGCTTTAGCCGCTATGGGAATTGGAGTGCTTGCCACCTGGGCGCTGATTAGTTTTTTCTCGAGTCTGGCAACCGGTATTCATGTAATTGTTGCACGCAAGTACGGCGAAGGTGATTACATTAGCTGCGGCGTAACGTTAAACAACTCTTTGATGATTGCACTGGCAATCGGTATAGTGGTAGCGGCAGTAGGTGTGTTTTTTGCCGACCCGATTGCACATCTTTTTGCCGCCGATCCAACAGTAGGTGATTATGCCAGCGAATATATTTTCTACAGATTTCTCGGCATCCCGTTCTTTCTTCTCTCGGTAAGTTACCGGGGGTTCTTTTTTGGTATAAGCAAACCGAAAATATTTATGTTCTCGGGTGTGATAACTAACCTGCTCAACATAATTTTTAATTACATACTTATTTACGGTGCATTCGGATTTCCGAGAATGGGATTAGCCGGTGCGGGTTTGGGTTCAACATTTGCCACTGTGTTCGACGGACTTTTTTACCTCGTTATAATTTTACTGCCTCATTACCGAAAGCGCTATCAGAACTTTAAGAATTTCAGAATCGATAAAAATATTATTTCGGGAATAATAAAAATTTCGCTTCCCGTTTCTTTTCAGAACGTGTTTATACTAATCGGCTTTTTGAGTTTCGTTGCTATAACCGGTTTAATCGGTACGGTTGAACAAGCGGCAACGCAGGCAATAATAAGCACGTTGTTTATTTCATTTCTTCCTTGCTTTGGTTTTGGAATAGCTGCGCAGACTTTGGTCGGTAATAATCTCGGTGCGCATAAATATCAGCTTGCAAAAGTTTACGGCTTCGAGACTGCTAAAATTGCTACCATCTATACTTTTATACTTGGTATTTTATTTATTGGCATCCCCCAGTATGTTTTATTGATTGTAACAAACAATCAAACCATTATCGAAGTTGCAAAGCCGTCGTTACGGATTGCAGGATTCGCACAGGTATTTTACGGAGTCGGGGTGGTGCTTGCAAACGCTCTTCAGGCAGCGGGAAGAACAAAGTATGTAATGAAAGCCGAGGTGATTACCAATCTTTTTATCTTCGTTCCGCTTTCCTATTTTCTCGGAGTCTTTTTAGGACTTGGTTTAACGTGGGCGTGGCTTGCAATTCCTTTTTACATTATTACTTACTCAACCGTAATTTTCCTCAAATTTAACTCGAAAGATTGGCATACAAGCATCCCGATTGAGAAATAGAACCGTATTGCAACCTTTTAAATGAAAAACATTATAATCAGACTGAAAACGAAGTATTTAAATAAACGAATAATATTAAAAAGTCTTGACAAAGAAGAGTTAATAAAATATATTTTGAGTATGAAAAAAGTAGCAATCACACTTTTTTCGATCTTACTGGTTTTCACGGCAGTTTACGCCGGCGCATTCCTGGAATATTTCCAGGGACACAGCGAAGGCGATAACGTACGGCTCGAGTGGAAAACCGGGGATGAAGTAAATCTTCGATACTTTAAGATCGAAAGGAAGACACCT
>JAJRSV010000136.1 GCA_024278655.1 Bacteroidota bacterium
GGGATATGAGCCGGATGAGCTACCAACGTATTTTAATAAATGGACTGATTTAAAACAAAAAATCCCCGGCAAAAAAGCCGAGGATTTTTATGTTAATAGCGGTGACCCGCCTACACTACGTTACGGCGGGCAGGCAGGAGTTGAACCTGCATCCCGACCTTGTCGGGATATGAGTCCGGTGAGCTACCAACGTATTTTTATAAATGGACTGATTTAAAACAAAAAATCCCCGGCAAAAAAGCCGAGGATTTTTCTATTAGTATCGGTGACCCGCCTACACTACGTTACGGCGGGCAGGCAGGAAACAAATCATCTCCTATTACCACAAACAAAAAAACCCCACGCTAAGCGTGAGGTTTTTTCATTTGTAGCGGGGACAGGACTTGAACCTGCAACCTTCGGGTTATGAGCCCGACGAGCTACCAATTGCTCCACCCCGCGATGTAAAAATTTTTAAGAACTGAATTTCTGTGCAAAGCAAATAAAAATTTGCGAGTGCAAATATAACATAAGTTTGATGGGTTGTCAACAACTACTTTTTTATCGTTTTTTGATTTTAGTTGTCCAACACCCATATATTGTTTCGTAATCAACAACAATTAGTAAATAAGAGGTGTTTTGATGAAACTTGAGCTAAAACCCGAAATGTCGTTTAATAATATGACGGACTTGTTAAAGAAGGAATGCACCGGTTACAAAGTAAAATTGCTTAAAAATCCTGTTGCACGATTCCAATATATCCAGGTTGAAAAATCGCCTTTTGTTGGAATATGGATAAGGGTTTTTGAAAACAAAGGCACGGTTCAATTGATAAACACTATGCCCTCAACTCTTGCAAGAGTGCCGTTACTCGGTTTGGTTGTTACTTTTCTTCTGTTCGCATTTACCGGACCCGCGCAGAGCAAAGTAAGAGATGAAGTAGCCGAAATATTCGGCAAAGCATACGGAACCAAAGCGATATAAAAATTAATATTATTGGTCTTCCAAATGTAACACGGACGATTTATCAAACAATAGTTCAATATTAGTTTGTGATTTTTCCATTTGAATTAGTTAATTTTATGTTAATGGATAACAATTCAAACTCGGAGTAATAAATGTTCAACTTAAATTTGAAACACGTTTTTGTTTTAACCATCGTCTTCGCATTTAATTTAAATGTCCTTGCTCAATCCGTAAACGGTATTCAAACTCCAAAGGAGTTTTTTGGTTTTAAACCGGGTGCCGACAGAATGCTCTTCAGTTACGAACAGCTTATTTCATACCTGCAAAAACTTGATGAAGTATCGCCGAAAATAAAGCTGGAGGAAATCGGTAAAACACCCCTTGGCAAACCAATGTACATTGCGTTTATTTCTTCCGAAGAAAATATAAACAATCTCGATAAGCTTAAAGAAATTAACAAAGAGCTTGCTTTGAATCCGGCATTATCCGAAGAGCAAAGGGAAAAATATTTTTCCGAAGGAAAGGTATTTGTACTCGGAACACTTTCAATGCATTCCGATGAAGTCGGTCCGAGTCAGGCAGCGCCGTTAGTTGCGTATAATCTTGTAACGTCGGATGATCCGGAAATGTTGGAAGTTCTGAACAATGTGGTTTATATGATGGTTCCTTCTCATAATCCTGACGGTATGGATAAAGTAGTTGAGCATTACAACAAATACAAAGGCACAAAGTACGAAAGCAGCTCGATGCCGGGAGTTTATCATAAATATATTGGGCACGATAACAACCGCGACTTTGTAACACTTACACAGGAAGACACAAAAGCAATAGCACGTATTTACAACAAAACGTGGTTCCCGCAGGTGATGGTTGAAAAACATCAAATGGGCAAAACCGGACCGCGTTACTTTGTTCCGCCTATGCACGATCCGATTGCTGAAAATGTTGATGCGGGAATTTGGAACTGGACCGGTGTGTTTGGCTCGAAGTTAATAACCGACATGACAAAAGCCGGATTGAAAGGAGTCTCTCAGCATTACCTTTTCGATGATTACTGGCCCGGTTCAACAGAGACAGCTATATGGAAAAACGTAATCGGGTTTTTAACCGAATGTGCCTCGGCAAATTACGCAACTCCGGTTTATGTTGAACCGAATGAACTTAATGTTTACGGTAAGGGTCTTTCGGAATATGAAAAGAGTATAAATATGCCGCAGCCATGGCAGGGCGGTTGGTGGCGCTTAAGCGACATAGTTGAGTACGAAGTTGTATCCACAAAATCAATTCTCGAAACTGCATCGCAGCACAGGGAAGAGATACTGATGTATAGAAACGACTTGTGCAGGAAAGAAGTTGAGTTGGGAAAAACCGAACCGCCGTATTATTACATCCTTCCGCAAAAGCAGCACGATAAAAGCGAACTGTTGGATCTTGTAAATCTTTTGGATGAACATGGCATTAACGTTTACTTTCTGAAGAAGTCGATTACGATTAACAATCAGATTTGTGAAGAAGGCGATTTTATTATTCCGCTTGCACAGCCGTTTCGTGCGTTTATAAAAGAAGTGATGGAAAAGCAGAATTATCCGGTGCGGCATTATACTCCGAACGGCAAAATAATGAAACCTTACGATATTACTTCTTGGTCGCTGCCGCTTCATAAAGGAGTTACATCTGTTGAGGTGAACGAAAAAGTTTTAATACCGCAATCCGATATGGAAAAAGTAATAGCTCCTGTTTCAATTAAGATGAGACCCGGATTAGAATACGACGCGGTATTGTTTACTGCCGCTAACAATGAAAGCTATAAAGCTGCGTTCACCGCACTTTCTTCCGGAATTGAAGTTGAAAGATTGACCGAAGCGGTAGAGGTAAAAGGAGAAAAAGTTCCTGCCGGCAGTTTTTTAATTGACTTATCCTTTAATAACAGGAAAGAGGTTGATAAACTAATCGGCGGATTAAGTGTTCCTCCTATGTATCTTGTTAGCGCATCAGGTTATAAAACGGAAAAATTGGTTAAACCGAAAGTAGCATTAGTGGAAACAAACTTCCATGATATGGATGCCGGCTGGACGCGTTTCGTTTTTGATAACTACGGTATCGATTACACGATTCTTATGCCGGAAGATTTCGAGAAAACAGAACTCACTAAAAAGTTCGATGTAATAGTTTTTCCGAGCGTTAACAAATCGGTGCTGATGGAAGGAAAATACAAATCGGGGGAAAGGTATTACATTCCGCAGTATCCACCTGAGTTTACGAAAGGCATCGGCAAAAAAGGAATGGAAATGCTGATGACATTTTTGGATAAAGGCGGCATCATTGTTTCGTGGGGTAACTCGACAGAAATGTTTATGGGTACGCTTGAGATTAAACACGGCGAGAAGGATAAAGAAGAATTTCAGCTTCCGGTAAGGGATATATCGAAATCGTTAAGCAAGAATGGATTATATGTACCCGGCTCGCTGTTAAGAGTGGAATTAACAAATGATAATCCTTTAACCTACGGAATGCAGGATGAGATAGGTGTTTTCTTCAGAGGCAAGCCGGTGTTCGCAACATCAATTCCTCATTTCGATATGGACAGAAGAGTAATTGCCAAGTTCCCGAAAGAAAATATTATGATGAGCGGCTATGCCGAAAAAGTGGAAAAGCTTAAATATAAAACGGCTATGGTCTGGCTTAAAAAGGGAAAGGGACAGCTTGTATTGTTCGGGTTCAATCCTCAGTTCAGAGGATCGACTAACGTATCATTTAAACTGTTATTTAATTCATTACTCTTAAATAAAACTCAATAATGTTTCATATTAAAAATGACTAATGACCATTGACGAATGATTCTTTGGTAAGTCATTTTATATTTATTTGGGAATTAAAAAACTATGAAGAATGAAAATAAAAATCATTGGTACGACGGCTGGTTTTACGATAAGCTTATCGCACCGAATCTTGATGTTACTTTTGTGGAAATGTTAAGAATGATTGAACCCGGAAGCACAGTAATCGATATCGGCTGCGGGACGGGAAGGTTTGTTTTTAAAGCTTCGGAAAGAGTAAAGAAAGCTGTGGGTGTCGATTTATCGAAAAGAAATATAAACCTTGCATTAAAGCACAAGCAGGAACGGAAGATTGATAACATCGATTTTATACATGGCAATGCGTTGCGGTTAAGTGAGTTTATCAAAGAGAAGTTTGATTACGCAACTGTTTCTTACGCAATTCATGAGATGGATGAAGCGATAAGAATAAAGGTGTTAAACGAGATGCATAAAATCGCTTCGCATATTATAATTGCCGACTACGCTATTCCACAACCCGGCAACAAACGAGCGCTGCTTAATTACATGGCAGAGTTTTTTGCCGGTCCCGATCATTTCAAAAATTTTCTTTCTTATAAAAGAAAAGGAGGTACAAACACTTTGCTAAAAAAATCGGGACTAAGTTTGCAAGAGGCAAAGTACGATAAAACGGGAACATCGTACATAGTTAAAGTTGTTTGAAGTGATGGTTGCGGAAAAATTAATTTAATAATCGAAGCAAGCTCAGGTTCTTGCTAACTCTATAATCATCTTCTTATCTTTTTTGAATTCTTCCCTGTAGTTAACTGAGCCGCGGCGCGGTATATGAATCTCGATTGATATATTCTGTGTAAAATCAAAACTCAGTTGATTAAGGTTTCTTTTTTTCGAAGTGGTTTTTTTCCGGGTTCGTTTCATATTCAACGGTTGCAATTAGAGAATGAGATAAATAATATATTAGTTGATGACAGACTTAAAGACTCTGATGCAAAACTGAAAATAATTCATGAATAAATCAAACGAATTCGAAAAAAAATTACGATTAATCTTCCGGTAAAATTTGTTGTTTGGTAGCAGTTGTGTTATATTCATCAGAATTGAAGAGCCCGGTATTAAACCGGACCCTTCGACTTCAGTGGAGGAGAGAAAAAATAGTTTTATTCATCTATTGCATATAAACTGTCTGGCTCCGTTTGCTTTAACAATTCGTTCCTCAGGTATTCGTTGTAAAACTTTGCGGCAAGCTGCCGTACTCTTTCGCTGCCGTCGAACCGTATTGCCTGCTTAACCGCATTGATTGATAACGGCGTTCCGATTTTATATAAAGCCAGCGCCGCTGCAATTCTTACGGTTTCGTTTTCATTGTTTCTTAAAACCCTCATCAGAGGAATAACGGTGTTTGTTAAACGCAGCTCGCCGAGAAGGTATGCACAACTTGTTTGGAGTCCCGGATTATTAGAACGCAGCCCCATCAGCAAACTTGCAACCGCATTTTCATCAACCTTTTTCTCTGTGTTAATTGACCCGGCAAAAGTTAAAGAACCGGATGTGATAAAGAGCAAAACTATTATTAAAAATTTTGTAGATATTTTCATGTCGTTCTCCTTAAATATGGTTGATAAAATTGGCTGTTTAATAGTTATGACTCCTTAAACAACCGTTATGTTTTTGAAAAGTTATAAGCGGAATAAAACTGTTATCAACGGTAATTAAGCGGACCGGGCAGCATTAATCTATTGACTCTTTCCGATATTGATATATATTGTGATTGGTAATTAAAAGGTTGGAACTGTCGGGCTTTTGTCTGATTATACGGGGAGAAATTCTGATATTCATATTGCACATACATTTAACAATAAGTTAACGTTTCGCTAATTTTCTGTTAATGTATATATGATAGTTTTGAAGGGAAGAAAAACAATTATCATCAATGAGGAGGCATTATGAACGCATTCATTCCTTACATAAAAAACGGTTTCTGGTTCTTTCTGGAATTAGTGATTATCTTTTTGGCAATCGAAGGTATATATTACCTGCTTGGTTACTACGGCGAACTGACAATAGCCGTTGCTCTTTTAATACTCTCTTCAATAATATTTATTGCGGCATTGATTACTGCACGTTACAAGGATGGAAGAGGGAATTCCGAATAACTGCAATTGGGGTAGTCCGAAAAACTTTTTTCTGCAAATAACTATCCGGTTCATTCCCGTACCGTTTAATTAATTTATTGTCCACCCATCACTTTAACATTGAACTCCATAAAATATATTGTAATTTTCTTGGTCTATTAAGAATTATTTTTTTTGAAGTATATCCCCCGGAGGTATGATGCTAAAATTCAAATCGTTTATTCCTTTATTATTATTAGGGACGCTGCTCTTTGTTTCGTGCAGCAAGCAATCTCCCGAATTTAAAATCGATTATACAAAATATACGCTCGATAACGGATTAACGGTTGTTCTTCAACCCGATACATCCGACCCGATTGTTTCCGTAGCAATTCTTTTTCACGTCGGATCGAACAGGGAAACAAAAGGCAGAACCGGTTTTGCCCACTTGTTCGAGCATATGATGTTCCAGGAATCGGAACATGTGGGACAGGATCAGTTCTTTAAAATTGTTCAGGAAGCCGGCGGAACTCTGAACGGCGGAACCTGGGAAGACGGAACAGTTTACTTCGAAGTCGTTCCGAAGAATGCACTCGAAAGAATGCTGTGGCTCGAGTCGGACAGGATGGGCTTTTTGCTTCCAACCGTAACGCAGGATGCATTTGTTAATCAGCAAGCCGTTGTGCAGAATGAAAAAAGACAGAGCTACGATAACAGACCTTACGGACAGACACGGTATGTTATTGATAAATTGCTTTACCCCGAAAATCATCCTTATAACTGGCAGACAATAGGTGAGATGGATGACCTGCGCAATGCCACGTTAAAAGATGTTCACGATTTCCATAAAAAATGGTACGGACCGAATAACGCAACGCTGGTTATTGCGGGCGACTTCGACGAAGCTAAAGTAAAAGAATGGGTTAAAAAATATTTCGGCGAGATTAAATCTTCGGAAAAGGTTGAAGACTTAAAACCAATGCCTGTTGAACTTAAAGAAACGAAGCGTGCTTATTACGAAGATAACTTTGCCGAGTCCCCCGAACTTAATATGGTCTTTCCAACTGTTGAACAGTTCAACAAAGATGCTTACGCACTGGACTTTCTTTCGGATCTGCTTGCGGGCAGCAAAAAATCACCGTTGTATAAAATTATAGTTGAAGAGAAAAAACTTGCGCCTTCCGTTTCCGCTTTTCAGAACAGCGGCGAAATCGCAGGCAGCTTTAACATCAGGGTTCGCACCTTTCCCGATATTAAGCTGAGTGATGTTGAGGAAGCAATTAAAGAAGCATTTGCAAAGTTTGAAAAAGACGGCTTTACCGAACAGGATATAGAGCGCATCAAAACAAAAACCGAAACCGCATTCTTTAACGGTATCAGCAGCGTTTTTATGAAGTCGTACCAGCTTGCAATTTATAATGAGTTTGCCGGATCACCGGGATTCATAACGCAGGATCTTGAAAACACGTTATCGGTAACTAAAGACGATGTGTTAAGGGTTTATAACAAGTACATTAAAGATAAACCTTACGTGCTCACAAGCTTTGTTCCCAAAGGAAGAACAGACCTTGTTGCCGATAACTCTGAGTTCTTTCCTGTGAAAGAAGAAAAATTGGAAGAGCAAAGTAAAGTTTCAACTACCGAAGATAATGAAGAATTTAAAATTGAAGAGATAACTTCTTCATTCGACAGAAACGCCGAACCGCCTTTGGGTCCCGACCCCTTATTGAACGTTCCCACGGTTTGGAGTGAAGAGCTTGCTAACGGTATAAAGATATACGGTATTGAGCAGAGTGAACTTCCGCTTGTTCAGTTTTCAATTACCATTAAAGGCGGAATGTTGATGGATGATATTAATAAGGTTGGTGTTGCAAATCTTATTACAGATGAAATGATGCAGGGCACGAAAAACAAAACACCAATCGAGTTGGAAGAAGCGATTGATGATTTGGGCGCTACTATAAATATGTACACAACAAAGCAATCAATCGTTATTCAGGCAAGCTGCCTTTCAACTAAATTCGAAGATACGTACAAGCTTGTCGAAGAAATTTTATTCGAACCGAGATGGGACGAAAAAGAGTTCGAAAGAGTGAAGAACGAAACGATTGAAACAATTAAAAGAAGAAAAGCCGATCCTAATTCCGTAGCGTCGAATGTGTTTAATAAACTTGTTTATGGTGAAGATAACATTTTAGCTTACAACACTTATGGAACAGAGGAAAGTGTTGAATCTATTACTCTGGACGACCTGAAGAACTTTTATGAAAGAACATTTGCACCGGAGCTTTCGTTTGTTACGGTTGCTGGAGATGTAGGTAAGGATGAAGCTGTGAGTGTATTCAAATCTCTTGAGAAAAAATGGGAGAAGAAAAACATACAGCTTCCCGAAGTTAAAGTTCCGGAAATGCCGGATCATCCTTCAATTTACTTTATCGATTTCCCGGATGCCAAGCAGTCGGCAATTCGTATCGGAACTCTGGGAATGAAATTCACCGATCCGGATTACTACCGGGCAAATGTAATGAATTACAAATTAGGCGGAAGCTTTAACGGCAGAGTAAACATGATATTGCGCGAAGAAAAAGGTTACACTTACGGTGCAAGAACATCATTCAGCGGATATCTTTTCCCGGGAACATTCGTTGCTTCTTCAAGCGTCCGTTCGAATACAACTTTCGAATCGGCTAAAATATTCTTCGACGAGATGAAGAAATACAGGGAAGGTATTCCTGAAGAGGACCTCGAGTTCACAAAGAACGCATTGATAAAATCGAATGCACGAAGGTTCGAAACACTCGGTGCATTGCTCGGAATGTTAAACAACATTGCAATGTATAATCTCCCGTTCGACTATGTAAAGAAACAGGAAGAGATAATAAGAAACATGACGTTGGATGAGCATAAAGCTATAGCACAAAAATATATTCAACCCGATAAAATGATTTGTGTAATTGCAGGCGATGCAAAAACCCAAATGAAAAAGCTTAAAGATTTGGGAATTGGTACTCCTGTTTTATTGGACAGAGAAGGAAACCCGGTTAAGTAATTTCGATCCGTTTCATAATGCCGCTCCGGTTTCCTGCAACAGGAACCGGGGCGGCTTTTTTATTATTGCAGTCAGTTAAAAAATAAGCAGCCCACGATTTTAGAAACTGTTTGAAAATAAAGAATAGAAAGCAGCCCACAGTTTCAACTGTGGGAGTATAAACAAAAAATAAATTTTTACTTTAACCGTTTTAACGGTTTTTGATGTGAGAACCATCCGGAGCAACCCCATATATTTCACTCAACAATTGCAAATGATTTAATATCTAATTAATTTGAAAACCGGTTCTTTTGAGCGTTACTATAATTAACTCTCAGGCAGTTTTATGAAAGAATTTTTCAGCGTTGAAGAAGTTGCAAAGCTTCTTAACATTTCTCACTCGGGGGTGTTGTATCATATCAAAAAGGGCAAGCTAAAAGCTACGCAGGTTGGTAAAGTATACGTGATAAAGCAGGAAGACTTCGGCGATTTTCTCAAACATCACAAGGAAGAAAAAAAGAGAAAAGGCAAAGGTCCCGATCAGCCCACACTTAAGTTTGATTAAAATTTTCATTCACCGCTTATTTTTTATTAATTCTATATATTATCTCCACAATATTATGTTAAATTGTAATAAGAATTTATCATTAATTTTTTAATAGTGTATGTTATGGGTTCCCATCTACTAAGCAAATCATCGTTCATAAAAGGCCTTCAATGTGAAAAGCATCTTTATCTCTATAAATACCATTACGATGAAATGGACGACCTTTCGGAAATGCAGAAGGCAATTTTTCAAAGAGGCACAGACGTTGGCGAACTTGCGCAGCAGCTTTTTCCGGGTGGCACAATTGCTACCGAAGGCAATCCGCCGGATTACGACAAGGGTTTGAAACGAACCGCCGAACTTATCCGCGAAGGTACATCGGTTCTTTACGAAGCTTCTTTCAGATATAATGAAGTGCTGGCAATTTCCGATATAATTGTTCGGGCGGAAGAAGGGTCATCACGCCGAAGCGAAGCGAAGCCGGAATGGAATATTTATGAAGTTAAAAGCTCAACTTCCGTTTCGGATGCAATAATTAATGATGCTGCACTTCAGTATTATGTTCTTTCGAATACGGGATTAAGCATAAAAGATTTTTTTATTATCTACATCAACAATCAATATGTAAGGCAAGGCGAGTTAAATTTAAACGAGCTGTTTGTTATTGAATCGGTTTTAGAACAGGCAAAACAGCTTCAGGAGTTTGTTGAAGAGAATGTTGAGCGGCTTAAAAAGGTTTTAACAAAAAATCATATTCCTGATGTTGACATAGGGGAACATTGTCACACACCGTACACGTGCAGCTTTTTTAACTATTGCCGGAAAGACCTGCCGGAATATTCAATCTTTAATTTCAACGGTATGCATCTTAATAAAAAGTATGAGCTTTATAATAAGGGCATAATAAAGCTTGACGATATTCCTGATGACTATCCGTTAAATAAGAACAACAAACTGCAGCTTGAAGTTTATAAGTCGGGTGAGCCGCTGATTGATTAAGATGCCATTAAAGAATTTTTAACCGAATTGAAATATCCGCTTTACTTTATGGACTTCGAAACGTTTCAGCCGGCAGTGCCGTTGTTCGATAACACAAGACCATATCAGCAGATTCCGTTTCAATATTCCATTCATTACAAAGAAAATGAAAACGCAGAGTTGAAGCATTTTGAATTCCTTGCAGATGCAGGCGAAGACCCGCGACCAAAATTTATTGAGCATCTGTTAAAAGATACCGAAAGACCCGGAGACATTATTGTTTATAACAAAGCATTTGAGAAGACAAGATTGAAAGAAATAGCTAACGATTTTCCCGAATACGCAGAAGAGATTGAAGAAAGATTATCGAGAATA
>JAJRSV010000137.1 GCA_024278655.1 Bacteroidota bacterium
CCACTAACGGTGGTTCCAACATTGTGCAGAAATCATCCGGCGGATTGGTTTTGGGAAGACCGCCTATCGGCGGACAGGAAGGTCCGGATGATTATACTCATTCCGATGCTCACATTGTTATTCAGCATCCGACTGATCCGAACACATACTACATTGCTACGGACGGCGGTATTTTCAGAACAACAGATTTTGCCGAAACGTTTCAGTCGCTTAACGGAAGATACCAGACAACACAATTCTATAACGGCACTGCAAGCTCTCAGCAGGATTCGCTTTTCTTTATCGGCGGCTTGCAGGATAACAGCACGGTTATTTACGACGGCGATCTGGCATGGATAAGAAACATCGGCGGCGACGGAAGCTGGGCGGCTATAGACGGCAGTAACGATAATATTGTTTTCGGTTCATGGCAGTACCTTAATATTCGCAGATCGAATAACCGCGGCGGAAGTTTCAGTACTTCGGTTACACCGCCGGGCAGTAGTAATCCAACCGCTTTTATTGCACCGTATAAAATTTTCCATAACAACAGTAACGTTATATATGCCGGTCGCAATAAAGTGTACAAATCTACCAACGGCGGTAACAACTGGACTGTGACCAACAATAACAATGTGCTAGACGGAAATTTTGTTTTTGCTATGGACATCAGCTACCAGACAAGCGATAAAGTTTATGTTGCCACAGCACCGAACGGAGCTACAAGAAGTCATGTTTACCGCACAACAATGGGCGGCTCAAGCTGGACTAACATTACCGGTACATTGCCCGATCGTTTTCCTTCGGATATTGCCGTCGATCCTAATAATGATGCGATTGTTTACATTACGTTTTACGGTTTCGGAACCGGACATGTCTTTAAATCGACAGACAGCGGAACAAACTGGACTGATATAACCGGCACCTTACCCGATGTACCGACCACGGCAGTAGTTGTTGATCCTAATAATTCCGATCATATTTACATTGGCAGTGATCTTGGCGTTTATGTTTCGACTGACGGCGGAACAACCTGGCAGGGCTTTAACGACGGTTTACCAACTGCAGTAATAGCGATGGATTTAAATATCACTACATCAAACAATGTTATTAGAGCTGCAACGCATGGCAACGGTGTTTACGAAAGGAAACTGCTTAGCACCATAGTAACTGATGTGAAGGATGATAAAACATTGGTAAATGATTTTCGATTGGAGCAGAACTATCCTAATCCGTTTAATCCAAGTACAGTAATCAAATATACAATTCCTGCTGTAGGGCGACGAGTCTCGTCGCCCTACAATGTGGTGCTAAAAGTTTATGATGTTTTGGGTAATGAGGTTGCAACACTTGTTAACGAAGTTAAAGAACCAGGCACTTATGAAGTTGAATTTAATGCTTCCGGCTTATCGAGCGGAACTTATTTTTATACTTTGAAAGCCGGAAACTCAACCATAACGAAGAAAATGCTGCTGGTTAAATAAATGAAAGAATAAAGTATTCGTTTAAAAAATCAACAATTATAGCAAAGGCGGTCGGATAATAATGGCCGCCTTTTTTATTGCACACACCATTCTTTTTTATACAACCCGTAGCCGAAATTCGATTAGAAAAATATTTTCCCTGAGCCAAATTGTTATGCTTTTACGCATGTATAGTGAGGATTTTAAAAATGTTTAATCGGATGTTTAAACATTGAGGAGGAAGCAGGAAATGAAAAAGTTTTTTTCATCGTTTTTATTGGTTGCTTTCTTTTTTACCGGCTGCAGCGATAAAAACAATAACGTTACAAATCCCGGAGGAGGAATTGGTAACATCGGCGGTAATAACAGCAGCGTTACTTTTACTGTTGAGATTGCCCAGGGGCAACAGGGCACTATCTTCGTATTCAAACCAAGCACAGATGTTACGTTAACCACAATAACACTCAATCTTCCCGAACAGCAATTTACCGATACGGTTCAAAATCCCAATCCGGATGAGGTTTACAATCCACAGGACGGATTTCAGATTGGCGAATATACCGGTGTAGAATCCGGGCAAAAATGGAATTTCAGAATTCAGGGAAAGATAGGAAGCGCTACAGACAATTCTTATGATGTTACGGTTAATTATACTATTCCGTAATTCTGTTTACCGGAAATTATCAACGGGTTTATTTGGAGCAGCAACCGGAATGAATCAATAATAAATTTTAAAGGAGAAGAAATGAAAACGTTAAAACTTCTTTTTAATTCAGTTATGATTACTCTTTTTGTTGTTAATATTGCTTTCGCGCAGTTTCATTTAAGCATCGGCGGTAACACAGGAATGAATTATAATATCGGAACCGGTTCCGATCTGGAAGAAACAATGACCGGTTTCGGTTTTGTTATTGGTGCTACTGCCGATATGGATTTTTCTCAGGTAATCGGACTCAATGTAAACCTTCAATTTTACGATGGGCGTAACGGTTCCAATGCAACCGAAGGAACTGTGCAGGGAATTCCGTACACGCTGCATCAGGAAGCATCGCTTGCTTATTTTGCAATAGAACCGTTGTTAAAGATTATGATTCCGGGCAGCGGATTGTTTTTTCTTTTTGGTCCGGCAATAGGTTTTAATATTTCGGGAACCAGCGAAGTAAGACTAACCTCGGAAAATAATCAGGTTACATTTGCCGACGGTTCCACTAAAATTAAAAGTTCTATAAAGAACACGTTGGTACGCTTTGCGCTGAAAGCCGGCGTTTCGTACGACATAAAATTAGGCGCAGTTTATCTAACACCTGCTTTAGTTTTCGATTACGGAATTACCAACGTTCAGTCGGATGTTTCTTCACATATCCTTTCTTTCCAGGCGCTGGCTTACGTTAAGTATGCCATTTTATAACCGACCATAATTGACGGGGTGATATGGAGGGAGGATTGCCGGGATAGCCGCAGCTTGCTGTCCCGGTAATAATATCTTTCAGAAAGGTTTTTTATAAACGATGTTTTGAAAATCAGAGTTTCAAAATGATATTAAATCGGTTTCACAAATTGCCTTCGGAAAAACTTTTATTGCCAATCGTATTTCATTTATTTGTGATAATTTTTTTTTCACAAAAATTTCTTTTGGCAATGGATAGCTCCCGGAAAGAACATATCACCCGGCTTCTGAATAAGATAACCGAGGGAAACAAACAAGCTATCGACGAAGTTTTACCGCTCATTTATAATGAGCTTAAAATCCTCTCTTCAAAATGTTTGAATAATGAATATAAAAGACCGGCAATCCAAACAACCGAACTTGTGCACGAAGCTTACCTGAAGTTAGTAGATATAAACAATATTACCTGGCAAAACAGAGCTCACTTTTTTTGCATCGCAGCAAAAACAATGAGGCAAATTCTTGTTGATATTGCGCGGAAAAGAAAAGCACAAAAACGGGGAGGGGGCAAAACCGACTTATCACTTGATGACGCCGCAATTATTTCGAGTGAGACAAGCGATAAAATTATTTTGCTCGATGATGCCTTAAAGAAGTTGGAGTCGATAGAAAAACGTTCCTGTGATATTGTTGAATTGAGATATTTTGCCGGATTAACGATTTAGGAAACCGCCGAAGTTCTGAATATATCTCCTGCTACCGTTAAACGCGACTGGAATTTTACTAAAGCCTGGCTCTATAGAGAAATCGAACGGACTTAAGTAGAGGAGTTGTTCTTGGATACGGAGTTATTTAAAAATATCAGAACCATCTTTACAAAAGTTTTAGAAGTTAACCGCAACGATAGAAGAGAATACATCGCTAACCTTAAAGGCGTTGATAATGAAACCCGAAATGAATTGCTTTCGCTGTTAAAATCTTATGAGCAGAACAAAAATTTTTTAGACAACCCGCCTGTAATTAAATGTTTTCCAAACAAAGCCGAACACGGAACAGACCCGTATCTCGGAAAACATATTGGTCCGTATTATATTGAAGGCGAAGCCGGAGTTGGGGGAATGGGGATTGTTTATAAAGGTATTAGAGATGATAAAGAATTTGTCCAGAAAGTTGCTATTAAAATATTGCGTGGAGATTTCAGATCGGAGTACATTGTTAAACGGTTTTATATCGAAAGGCAGGCGCTTGCCAATCTTCAGCATCCTAATATTGCAAGATTGTTAGACGGCGGCACAACGGATGACGGCTTACCTTATATAGTGATGGAATTTATTGAAGGCATTCCATTATTAGAATATTGCAACAAGTTTAAACTCAATACTGTTGAAAGGTTAAAACTATTCCGAACTATTTGCGACGCGGTTCATTATGCACATCAACATCTTATTATCCATAGAGATTTGAAGCCGGCTAATATTCTTATCACGGAAGAAGGGGAGCCGAAGCTTCTCGATTTCGGTATTGCAAAACTGTTGAACGGGGAATTATCGGATGTTGGCGAAGGATTAACCAGAAGCGGTCCCTGGAATTTAACTCCCGAATATGCAAGCCCCGAACAAATAAGAGGAGATAAAATAACAACAGCGAGCGATGTTTACTCGCTCGGGGTAATGCTGTATCAGTTGTTGTGCGGTCACCTGCCTTATAAAATAACTTCGAGGTCGCCGGTTATAATCAGCAGGATGATTGAGGAAGCGGAAATTGTTAAACCAAGTGTGATGTTTCAATCTACCGAAGAGGATACGGATGAAGAGGGAAATAAAACATCTGTTACTCCTCAAACTTTAAGTGCATTTAGAAATGAAAAACCGGACAAAATATATCACCGGCTAAAGGGGGATTTAGATAACATAATACTTAAAGCGATGCATAAAGACCCGGCACAAAGATATTCCTCTGTTGAACAATTATCGGAAGATATCCGGAGGCATCTTGTTGGGTTGCCTGTAATTGCAAGAAAAGACACGTTAAAATATCGTGCTTCCAAATTTATCCAAAGGCATAAAACG
>JAJRSV010000138.1 GCA_024278655.1 Bacteroidota bacterium
AGGAGGATGCCCGAGCAGGCGTTAACTTCAACCGCCTCGCGGTTGTTCTGCAGTGTCTGGGGTTCGTTTTCTGCTACAAATGTTTGACACCTTCGGTGTCATTCTTATTCTTCATCTATCATTATTGTATTATCAAAACTTCTAAAATCTAAAATCGCTAATTAGTGTTCGATACTCAAAATGTAGTGGAAGCAAGCGTTACAGCTTACGACTATTTTGAAGTCTCGTTAGAGACGATCTATTTGTAACACGGCAGGGCACTACCGTGAAATAAAAGAAACACAAAAGTCATAAGTTCCATAGGAACGACCTATTTTAGAAGACAAAAGATTAGTATAAAAGGATAGAAGTAAATTGCTAATTGAATGTTTGAATAAATGGGATTTATTTTGTGGAAATTATAATTTTGTTCCCCATTCGTGTTAATCCGTGAAATTAGTGGCGGAAGAAGAAGCCACCAATTACACGAATTTTCACTAATTATATTATGACAAACAAATACAAGATTAAAGACTAACCCGCCTTCAAAAAAGTTATGGTAGGCAGGAGTGAAAAGATAAAAGATGGAAACTTCTTAAATCTAAAATCCCTGCCTGCCTTTGGCAGGGTTTATGGGTGTTCGATATTCGAAAATAGCGAATGCAAGCGTCCCCTCTTGTGTTTAAGCACCAAAGCAATTGCCGGTTTCTCAGTTCGATATTGCTGCCAATGTGAAAACGTTTTAGATTGTTCCGGCAGACCTCACCCTGTGTCCCTCTCCTTAATTAAGGAGAGGGATGTATGATAGCAAGCGTCCCTGTTTGCGCTGCTGGATTATCGTTATGTCAGCTTCTTACTCCTGTCTTCTTACTTCTGTATTCTTGCAGCAGAAACATATCACCCCTAACGTGGTTGCACCGTGATAATGATAGTTTCGTTAATTGGGTATTGAAATTCGGAGTTTGTTTGATAATTACTTTTTGTGGTTTGTGATTTTATCTGCAAACGCCGATTGATAATCTGCGCTACAATAATTATTCTCACACTAACTTCTTAAGAACTGATAGGTTCTTTACTCCATCGGCACTTCAATTAAAACAAATTTAGTGTTGGTAATTGCTGTTACTGTTATCTCTTCCTCATCCCAAATGCCGATTGCATCCCGCTCATTTAATTTTTCTCCCGCAGCATTTAATTCTCCGTTAACTACAAATAAATAGAATCCGTTACCCGGGAAAGTTGGTCTGCGAGAAACCTGTTTCCCTTTTTTAAGTAATCCCAAATTAATCTCTGCATTTTGATGGATGTATAGAGCATCTTTTTCTTTATCACCCGATACGACTGTTACTAACTTATTAACTCTCTCTGTTTCGGGAAATGGTCTTTGGTCATATCCTGGTTTGATATCTCTTTCTTTAGGAAAAATCCAAAGCTGAAGCAAGCTTATGCTTTCGGTTTTTGAATGATTGTATTCGGAATGAGTTATTCCCGTACCGGCAGACATAACCTGCACTTCATCTTTATGAATAACAGAAACGCTCCCCATACTGTCTTTATGTTCGAGGGCACCATCCAGCACAATAGAGATGATTTCCATATTATCGTGCGGATGCGTCGGAAAGCCGGTTCCCGGTTCTATTGTGTCGTCGTTCAGAACCCGCAGCAGACCAAAGCCCATTTTTCCGGGATCAAAATATTGTGCAAAACTAAAACTGTATCTTGTATGAAGCCAGCCGTACTCCGCCTTGCCTCTTTCGCTTTCTCTATGAATTACTTTATTCATTTTATTCTTTCATTATTCAACATCTTCGTGTAAAACTAATTAACGCAAACCCAATGTGCAAACCGGATGTTTCCGGATGTGTTCTTCCTCACTCTCTTTAGGTTAACTCATAAATCCCCCGGTCCCTTTCATTTAGAACAAGAACCCGTTATGTGTAGAATAAAACAATATTTTATCGTATAATAATTTTTATGAACTATTTTATTTTATCAAAATGAAGAAGACCGCCGCAATATTTCTGCTTTTTTACTCGCTGCCTGTTTTGGCTGTGCTGCAGGATTACAGTTTTAAGCAGATAACAATTAAGGACGGTCTTTCGCAAAGCACTGTTTTCGTTTCGATGCAGGACAGCCGTGGTTATATGTGGTTCGGTACGATTGACGGATTGAACCGCTATGACGGTTACGAGTTTAAAATTTTCACCAACGATCCTGACGATTCCACATCTATTTCCGACAACGTTATCACCAGTATTTTTGAAGACAGCAAAAAGCAGTTATGGATAGGTACAGTAAACGGATTTATAAATAAATTCAATCCGGAAACGGAAACATTTACACGCTATTTTGTACCCGATTATTTTGAAACCGAACTCGAACCTCCGGCGGATTATTACGAATACCCTCTCATCTTTTCAAGAAACAGCAACATCTCGGTTACATCCATTGCGGAAGATCAGCAGGGCTTTATATGGATTGGAACGTGGGGAAACGGAGTTTTACGATTCGATCAGAAGAAGAACAAAGCAGTTCATATATACCACACTTATAGCGACACAAACAGTTTAAGTTACAACAGGGTTTCCGATCTGTTAATCGACAGGGACGGTGTGCTTTGGATATCGACATTCGGCGGCGGCTTGAACAGCACTGATGCAAACGGCATTAGCAGAGATGCTAAACCCGTATTCAAAATTTACAAGCACGATAGTAAAAATAATTCATCGTTAAGCGATAACCGGATTATTACTTTGTTTGCCGACAGGAATAAAACATTATGGATAGGAACTTACAGCGGCGGCTTGAACAGACTGGGTTACAATCAGCGTGATGTTCAACCCGCAGCGGCTCTCTTTAAACGATTTAAAACAAACGAACCGAACACCAACTGTTTATGCAACAACACCGTAATGGATATAGCCCAGGATAACAAAGGTTACCTTTGGATAGGAACGTTCGGGGGCGGACTCGACAGGTTGGATACAAGAACTGAAAGCTTCTTTCACTTCTCTCATGATAATATGGTACCTCAATCTCTTCCGGATAACGATATTCTCTCGTTGTCGGTCGATCGTTCCGGGATAATTTGGGTTGGTTCACATTTGGGTGAAGGCGTAACTAAAGTAATTGAGAACAAGGCAAAATTCAATTTGATGAAAAATATTCCGGGCGATCCGTACAGCTTAAACGACGATGTTGTATGGTCGATATATAAAGACAATGACAAACTGTGGATAGGCACCTATCGCGGAGGACTGAATGTTTACAACTACAGAACAGGAAAGTTCAAATCATATCAATCCGAACCCGGTAATAAAAACAGTCTGAATAATAATCACATCAGGGTAATTCGGGAAGACCGCTTTGGCAACCTGTGGATTGGTACGTACAACGGAGGAATTAATAAATTTAATCCGCGCACCGGCAGGTTCACACATTATTTAAATGAACCGGATAATCCCAACTCACTATCGGCAAATCAGGTGCAGGATATTTTAATTGAATCCGATTCGGTAATTTGGGCGGCAACATTCGGCGGCGGTTTGAACAAACTCAGCTTTGCGGTAAACAGCAATGTAAGCCAACCTTCAATTACCGTATATGAACATGACCCTGCCGATTCAACATCGTTGAGTGACAACAGGATATATGATTTATTTATCGACAGCGACGGTACACTGTGGATAGCTACATTCGGCGGTGGACTGAATAAATTTAACAGCTCAAATAAAACTTTCACTCACTATTTTTACAATAAGCAAAACCCCTATTCAATAAGCAACAATAAAGTGCTGGTTATTTACGAAGGCAGCAACGGTTATTTGTGGATTGGAACATCCGGCGGCGGATTGAACCGGTTCGATAAGAAAACAGGGAAGTTTAAACGCTACTCGCAGCGCAACGGATTAACAAGTGCAACCATCTATGGAATATTTGAAGACCATTCGAACAACTTGTGGATGAGCAGCGACAACGGCGTTTTTAAGCACGACTTATCGAGCGGAAGGTTTACTCATTTCGGAATTGAAGACGGATTGCAGAGTCTTGAGTTTAACGGCGGTTCATACTTTCAGGATGAAAACGGTCAAATATTTTTCGGCGGAATAAACGGACTAAACTATTTCTACCCCGACAGCATTCGCACAAGCACTTACGTTCCGCCAATAGTTATAAGCTCTATAAGTGTGTTAAATAAAGAATTAAAGGGCGAACGGCAGGAGCTGCGGCTTTCGTTTAACGAAAATCTTATTTCTTTCACATTTGCTTCGCTGGATTTTTCAAATCCGTCCGATATTTTGTACGCTTTTATGATGGAAGGACTAGAAGACAACTGGAAATACGTTGACGCAAACAACCGCGTTGCCAATTACATAAATCTTCCGCCCGGTGAGTATACTTTCAGGGTTACCGGTACAAATGCCGACGGACTCTGGAACCGGAGCGGTGTTTCGGTTAAGTTAATTATCACTCCTCCTTTCTGGCAAACATGGTGGTTTGTCACTCTCGCAATAATATTAATCGGCTCGCTGCTTTATTACATTAGCACAGTCGGAATAAAACATCAGCTTGCAATCGAAAAATTAAAGACAAAACTTGCGGCAGATTTGCACGATAATGTTGGTGCCGGACTTACGGAGATATCTATTTTAAGTGAAGTGGCTGCTCACAAAACAAACGGAGGTTCGAACTCAAAGGAACTGGAAACTATAAGCGAAACAGCAAGACAGCTTGTAGATACGATGAGCGACATCGTTTGGGTCGTTAATCCCGAACGTGACTCACTTTACGATTTGATAATTAAACTGAAAGACTCCTACAACGACTTCTTAAACTCCGTCGGCATTTCGTTCAGGGTAAAGAACATCGACAAGACGAACGACATTAAACTCCCGATGGATTACAAACAAAATCTTCTTCTTATATTTAAAGAAGGAATTAACAATGCAATTAAGCACAGCAACTGTAAAAAGATAATTCTCGAAGCAAACATTCGAGGCGATGTTATCGAAATGACTTTAATAGATGACGGAAAAGGATTCGATGAGAAAGAAATTGAAGCCGGAAACGGAATGAAAAACATGGAAGCAAGAGCAAAAAAAATAGGCGGTAAGTTCCGTTATAAATCGGAGCCGGATAAAGGAACTACCATTCATTTCATCGGTAAGTTGAGTAAGTTCTATAAGCTAAAATCTTTTTTGAACAAGTAAGCAGACAAAATGATAAGCGTTGTAATAGTTGAAGATAATCATACGATAAGAGAAGGATTAGCCGCTTTGATAAACGACACTTCCGGCTACAAGTGCATCGGTGCTTATATGGATTGCGAATCGTTTCTTAAAGACCTTAACAAAATTGAACCGGATGTTGTTTTGATGGATATTGCCCTGCCGGGAATGAACGGCATTGAAGGCGTTAAAGCCGCTACAGAAAGAAAACCGGAACTCAACGTTTTGATGCTTACGATTTATGAAGAAAGCGAAAAAGTTTTCGATGCACTTTGTGCGGGTGCGTGCGGTTATCTGGTTAAAAAAACTCCTCCTCTCCGTCTGCTCGAAGCAATTAAGGAAGTTTACGAAGGCGGCTCACCGATGAGCTCGCGTATTGCACGTCAGGTGATAAACGCATTTAAAGAGGGCAACCCGCCGAAAGACGGGAATGAGGAATTCAATTTAAGCGAAAGGGAAAAGGAAGTTTTAACATCGCTGGCAAACGGAAACAACTACCGGGAAATAGCCGACGAACTTTTTATCAGTGTCGATACAGTGCGGCATCATATACGAAACATCTATAAAAAGCTTCATGTCCATTCCCGCTCCGAAGCAGTTGCAAAAGCAATAAGAAGAAAGATTATTTGAACTTTCCTGATTTTAACTTTAGTTTTAATAAGTTGTTTTACTTAAGGAGTTAAAGATGAAGTTATTACTAAAGTTTTTGTTAATCTTTTTATTTCTTCTTATCAATTTCGGATGTAAGGAAGAAACCCCGCCGAAAGGCACTCCGGAATACATTAACGAAATAACTCAATGGCACAAGAAAAGAATAAGTAATCTTAAAAAGGAAAACGGTTGGTTAAATCTTGTTGGACTTTACTGGCTGAAAGAGGGTGCGAACAGTTTCGGTTCGGCAAAGGATAACGATATTGTATTCCCGGAAAAAGCACCTGCATACATTGGAAAATTTTATCTGAAAGACAGTATAGTTACAGTCTCGGTTATTAAAGGCATTAGAGTTACTCACAAAGATTTTCCGGTAACCGAAATGGAACTTCAGGATGATTTAACCGGATATCCCACTGTGCTCAGACTCGGTTCTTTACGCTGGTATATTATAAAACGTGGCGATAGATACGGCGTTCGTCTGCGCGATGTTGCAGCAAAGTTAGTTAAAGAATTTAAAGACATCGAAATGTTTCCTATAAACGAAGATTGGAGAATAGAAGCAAAATTCGAACCGTACAACCCGCCGAAAAAAATGTCCATTCCAACTATAATAGGGACTGTGGAAGAAGATATTTCACCGGGTGCTCTTGTTTTTGATAAAGACGGGAAAATTTATAAACTCGATGCAATAGACGAAGGAGATAAGTTTTTTATAATTTTTGCAGATGAGACAAGCGGTAAGGAAACTTACGGCGCCGGACGCTTTCTTTACACAGACAAACCTGATTCGAACGGAATTGTAATTTTGGATTTTAACAAAGCTTACAATCCGCCGTGCGTTTTCACAAAGTATGCAACGTGTCCTCTCCCGCCCAAACAGAATTATCTTAAGTTGCGGATTACAGCCGGAGAAAAGATGTGGGGTGAGAAGCATTAATTAACAGTTAGTTTTATGACGGTTGCATACGCTATCGCCACACATATTAAATTTCAGAATGTTTGCAGTCATTGGTCAATTGTCATTCTTCCTGAGTTTCTCAATGGGACACCCTGAAGGGCTATAAAGTACGAATCAATTCATATAGTAATTTTTGCTCATTTGACATATCTAAGATTATCGTCTCTTTTATTTTAGAATCG
>JAJRSV010000139.1 GCA_024278655.1 Bacteroidota bacterium
AGTGAATCCTTTCATATTAAAACCCTCTTCGGTTTCAACATCAAAGAATGCTACGGTCTTGCCGCTGCCTTCAAACGGGTTCATTCTGCTGATTTTCATTTCTCCCTCCTGTGAGTTTATTAATATTAGTGAAAGTTTTCCACTCTTTCTATTAGTATAGAAAAAAATGGGACGTAGTTGAAAAAAGTGTTAAAAAATCTAAATAACATTTCCTTTTAATTAACCGATATTTCCTTCAACCTCGGGAAAGCTTTAACTATTGTTTGCGGCATTTCTATTTTGTCAATCCCTTCGAGCAGATGAATCAGTTCGAATGCATTTGCCACGCCTTCCGCCTGCGGGTGATTGTTCATAATAACGTGTACTTCTTTTACTTTCTCCTGTACGGCTTTTATCTTCTGCTGAATCTCTACAAGCTCACCCGGTGAGTAAAGATATTTATAACGTTCACTCCGCTGTTCGTAAGTCTGCTCTTTGCCGTAATTGTTTATCGAACGCTTCCACGCTTCTGTATTTCTTCCATGGAATCTTATGTATGCTTTATCGTTTGTAATAACCGGCTCGAAGGGAATTGCGTAACCAATCTGCGGCTGATCGATTGTGCAGAATGTAATGTTTGCTTCCTTAAAAAACTCCAACGCCCTCTTGTTTCTCCATGATGAATGCCGCACTTCAACAAAGCAATTATAATCAGGAAAAATATCCCGCAGCTCTCGAATATATTGAACGGCAGCATTGTTAAAAGCAAACGAATACGGAAACTGTATTAGCAGCCCGCCGAGCCGTTCTGCATTTTTAAGCAAATCGAGATTATATCGTACTGCTTTAATGTTTTGCTCATCATACTTTCGCTTGTGTGTAAAATCCTGATGAAGCTTTACGTGAAAGATAAACTCATCGGTGTCGCCGACTTTTTTAATCCAGCCCTGCACAACTTTGGGACTGATATACGCATAGTAAGTTGAGTTCACCTCTACACAATTAAAGTAATGCGAGTAAAACTGCAGCCAGTCAAATCCCGCAGATTGCGGTTTGGGATAAAAGTTAGGCACCCAGTCCTTGTAAGACCAGCCCGCAGTGCCGATGTAGAATTTAACCATATAATATTGCCTGATATGAGTAAATATAGTAAATTAGCATATATGTTAATTATCTATATTTGGTTAAATGAATATCAATAAGCTAAATAAGAATGAAAAGCTGATTTTAAGTATTGATGATATTGCCGAAATACTTTCAATTAGTAAAGAATCAGCCAGGGTAACCGCTAACCGTTATGCAAAGAGAAATCTTTTGTTACGGCTTAAAAGAGACTTTTATATAACCCCAAATAAATTCGAAAATCTAAAAGAAGAAGGACTCTTTCAGTTAGCCAATTATCTGCAAGTGCCGTCATACGTTTCGCTTGCAAGCGCGTTAAGCTACTATAATATTTACACCCAACAGCTACGCGGCATAATAGAATCTATCGCATTAAAGAGAACAAGAACTTTTGTGGTAGATGGAATTGAGTTCAGATTCATTCTTGTAAAGAAAGATTTTTATACGGGCTTTTTAACTGAAAACAACTTTTTTATTGCCGCACCCGAAAAAGCCCTTGCCGATGCTGTATATCTTTCATCTATAGGAAAATACAGTCTCGATTTCGATGCTGTTGATTTTAGTAAGATCGGTAAACAAAAAGTTAGTAAATATTTAAAGCTGACAAACAAAAAAGCCAAAACATTCTGGGAGAATATATGCAAGCGTTACGGGATTTAGAAAAATTAGAAATTGAAGTACTCGAGTTCTTCAACAGTATCAGAGTGCTTGATTATTTTTACTTCGGAGGCGAAACCATGCTGCGCCTTTGCCACAACCTAAATCGCTACTCAACCGATCTCGATTTCTGGCTCGATCCAAAATCCGATTCAAAAAATATTTATTCTAAATGTAAAAGTTCGTTATCAGCTAATTATCAATTAACAGATTTTGCCAACAAACGAAATGCTTTGTTGTTTGAGTTAAAAGCTCCCGGTATAACCAGAAGTCTGAAGATTGAAATCCGCAAAGGACAATTTAATTTTAGCTGGGAAAGAAAAATTGCCTTCTCAAAGTTTACCAACAAACAGGTTATGGTTAAAGGGTTAACTCTCCAGCAAATGATGGACAATAAAATTGAAGCACTTACATTTAGGAAACTCATCCGCGATGCTTTTGATATCGAGTTCCTTTTAATGCGCGGAGTTGATTTGCCCGCGGACAAAGAAAAACTTGAAAAAGCGTTAAAGATTGTAAACAATTTTAAAGAACAAGAATTTAAAGTTACACTCGGGTCTGTTCTCGAAGAGAAAGACAGAAAATTTTATTTGGAGAACAGGTTTAAGTTTCTTAAAGAAGAATTAACAAGACAGTTAAACTTACTGCGTTGACTTTTTTCTCAAGCTAATTGACTCTGTTGATTAAGTAGTTGTTATTGTTTAATTGATAAATTGTTTTGTTGTTGTAAAAAAAGCATTTGGTACTATCACTAATCCCATTTATTTAATCCCTTCAATTCTATCTTTGAATACATTCACTAATTTATAACTTTCACTTAAATCACAAACATCCTTCCATATACGATTTATTTTTTGATAAAAATCTTTCATCTTTATGTTACCAAATTTAATATGAATAACCTTAGGCGGAGGTTATCCGATGTGAAAAGTCGCTATCCTTGGTAACAATAGTTAAATCATTCTCTCTGGCATAATTCCAAACCTGCTCATCTGTCCATGTATCATTGATATCTAACAGATGAATATAATCATCATTTTTTCCATAATGAAAAGTAATATGGAAGATTAGCATCTATCAAATACTTCGGCATATCAAGCAACTGTCTTTACTGTATAGGATCTATTCATCAATTCGGAAGCAAACCTAAGACAAGCATAAATATCTTCTTTTTCTAATGAGGGATATTGTTTCAATATTTCTTCCATTGTTGTGCCTGCACTTAAGAATTCGAGAATAGTTTGTACAGTAATTCTCTTACCTCTAATTGTGGGTTTTCCATTACAAATTTTCTCATCAATTGTTATTCTATCGTGAACTAACATAGCTAATACATCTTAAGTTTTTCTTCAATTAAAATTTATAAGACAATTTATTTTTAACAATTCAATATATTAGTATCGGAATAAACACTTAAACCATTTCAAACTCAACCAATTATTCTTTTACATTCATAACTTTTAATCTCGAACCCATCGTAATCCGATTTGATTAACTCAAACAAGAAACTAATGGTTTTATCTTTTTCGGTTTTACCGGACTTTGATTTATATCTTAAAATCACATCCGCATCAACTTTGTTTTTTTCGCCGAAACTGAATTCGTTAAATACTATTTCTTTTTCAATAACTTCATCTACATCTTCAATAAGCGCGAATATACTTTGTGCGAATTCTTTCCTCGTAACAGGTTTATTTGAAATTGTCAGCACTCCATCATCCGCCATAAATGTTTTCATATAATCTTCATCTCTTTCAAGAAAAGGATATATGAACCACTCGACACAATTTTTTGCATCCAATTTATCGCTTGGATGAAACTCTTCGTAGATAAAGTTGGTTGTAAACCCTTCTACGCGTATGCCGAAAAATTTATGTGCGGGAAGTTCTTCGGTTATGAATTTATAAAAGTCTTCATCACTTACTTCATCCTTTTCGATTATATCAATGTTAATCTGATTTTCGGCATATATATCCAAAACTTTTTCTATTTCACCAGACAATTCTTCCGGTTTCAACTCGCTGATTTTTTTAAAAACCGGTTTGCCTAAAAATTCCCATACACTTACCTCTTCCGCATTTTCCGATGCTTCTTCAAATTTCATTATATTATCGAGGAATTGGCTTTCTATTTCCGGCGGGACATCTTCGTTAACTTTATTATAATCAGCCCCGTACTTTTCTTCCAACTCTTTACGCTTCTTTTTGTTCTGCTCATTCAGGTAAAAATTCCTGGCATCTTCCGAATAATCCATCACAACTCCCTCCTTTTTGTTGAATGAATAATTTTTGTTCTTAACTGTAGAACACCTCTGAAGAATATTTGGGAAAGGTTTTAACAGGGTGTTTAATTTCTTTTGTAAAAATATAAGGAATTAACAAATTAAACTCTCTCCCTTATCCTGCAGAGGTTGTGTAAAAATCCTGTAAACCGTTAAAACGGTTAATTATTAATTGCGTTTATTGCTTAAATTCCCACGATTAAAATCGTGGGCTGCTTTATATTTATAATTTTAACACACCCTCTGCACTTTGGGGCTTGTTAAAAGTTTGTTTAACAAATATACATTAATATCGTTCGGTTCAATTTGAAATTGAATTCCCATATTTCGTAACACAGATTAGTAGTATCCGTTGCATAACTGCTAACCGTTATTATAAGACCCTGAAACAAGTTCAGGGTTGCATTAGCAATCTATGCTACTTTTACACTTTCCCCCTCCTTCGGAGGGGGACAAAGGGGGAGGCTTCCATGGTTCTGTAAACTCCCACAACTATTCCCACAATCTTAAACGACGGATAATTCTTATCAATCACAATCGGTTCGTATTCCGGGTTTTCGGAGATGAGTTCTATCTTGCTTTTCTTTTTATAAAATCTTTTTACTACTGCGGCATCATCTAAAATTGCAACTACAATCTGTCCGTTGCGCGGCTCAAGATTCGGATTAACAATTACAATATCGCCGCTGAAGATGTACGCATCCTTTAAGCTGTCGCCTTTCACCCGTAACAGGAATGAATCCTTCGGCATACGGGCAATTGTGGGCAGTTCAATTGTATCGATTGCATCGGGATAAATTGTAAGCGGATTACCTGCAGCAACTTCGCCCAAAACCGGACGCGGTACAAAAAATTTATCCTCGAGCGTAAGTTCTATTCCGCGTGAGAGCTTTGGATTTTTTCTTATGTATCCCTTTTTCTCAATTGCAGCTAAATGCTGCTGCACAGTAGCCCGGTTCTTATAACCGAAATGCGCGGCTATTTCGGCTAACGTAGGCGGAAATCCTCTTCCCTTTATCTGTTCAATAAGAAAATCGAGTATTTTTGTTTGAGTTTCAGTTAATTCTTTCGACATGGGCACACCTTCGGTTGGTGAGTTACATCAATATTTTGTTTTCTACTCGTGCGAGGCAAAAAATAAATACC
>JAJRSV010000140.1 GCA_024278655.1 Bacteroidota bacterium
ATGAAGAATTAAAAAAGCTTACTGCAAAGATGAACGCCGGAAAGGTTGGCGCAGTTATTCATTACGATTCAAATCCGGTGTATAATTTTCCCGCAGATCTCGGTTATGCCGATGCATTAGCTAATGTTGAAATGGTTGTTTCGCTAACACAGCTTCATAACGAATCGACGGCATACAGTAATTACGTTCTGCCAGTAAATCACGGACTGGAATCGTGGGGCGATGCTAAAACAAGAACAGGTGTTTATTCGCTTCAGCAGCCGGTAATTGCTCCGCTTTATAATACAAGACAAAAAGAAGCTGTTATTCAAACATGGATTAGCGGCGATCCGAAATCGTACAACGATGATGTTTACCACAAGTACTTGATGGATAACTGGAAATACAACATCTATATCACGCTGGATCAGAAACTGGCGTTCAAGGAATTTTGGTTCGGTGCGCTGCACGACGGAGTTGTATTAAACAGGAAAGAAGCTGCACTGGTAAATCTTAATTTTAATGATTATATCGTTAACAGTTTACCGAAATCGAATGCACAAGTTTCCGGTTTCGCTCTTCATATTAAAGAAAGCTACTCTTTAAGAGACGGAAGATTTTCGAACAACGGTTGGCTGCAGGAACTTCCGCATCCTGTTTCGAAAGTAACGTGGGACAATTACGCTTCCATCTCTCCGACAAGTGCTGCCTCGCTGGGTTTAGAAACTAATGATTTGGTAGAGATTAGTGTTAACGGCAAATCGTTAACTCTTCCGGTATTGGTTCAGCCGGGTGCAGCCGATAATTCGATTACTATCGAAACCGGTTACGGCAGAATGAATGCAGGCACTGTTGCCGAAGGTGTTGGATTTAATGTGAACGAACTCTTCAATATTTCGGCAGGTGTAACCCCTTGGTTATACACTAATGTCGACATCAAAAAGGTTTCAGGTTCATATGATCTGGTTTTAGCACAAACTTATTACGATTTTACCGAAGAGCTGAAAAAAGACCTCCCGGAAAAACGCGGTATTATTATGGAGGGCACGGTTGCCGAGTATTTGAAGCATCCTGATTTTATAGCCAAAGAAACCGAAGAATACAGGAATCTGCCGAGTGTGAATCCACCGTTCCCGTACGATAATCTTAAATGGGGAATGGCTATCGATTTGAACAAATGTTTAGGATGCAGCGATTGTGTTGTAGCGTGTATAGCAGAGAATAATATTCCGGTAGTAGGAAAAGACCAGGTTGATGTTGGAAGAGAGATGCACTGGCTGAGAATAGACAGGTATTATTCGGGAACAGTGGAAGACCCGAAAGTTATTAATCAGCCGATGTTGTGCCAGCATTGCGATCAGGCACCGTGCGAAAATGTTTGCCCGGTTGTGGCAACAACTCACAGCCCCGACGGATTAAACCAGATGATTTACAACAGATGCGTGGGAACAAGATACTGTTCGAACAACTGTCCTTATAAAGTAAGAAGATTTAACTTCTTCAATTTCCGCGATCACTTCAGAGACGGGTACCAGGAATCGCCGGTATTTGCACTGTTGGCAAATCCGGAAGTAACCGTTCGCTCGCGCGGTGTAATGGAGAAGTGCACATTTTGTATTCAGCGAATTGCCGATGTTAAAGCAAAAGCCAAAAGGGAAGGACGCGATGTTAAAGGTTCGGAAGTTACAACGGCTTGCCAGGATGCGTGCAGTACTAACGCAATTAAATTCGGCGATATAAATAATAAAGAAGAAGAATTTTATAAATACAGAAATCACGAGCTTGGTTTTTATGTATTAGACCATCTGAATGTAATTCCCAACGTAACTTATATTGCCAAGCTAAGAAATACTCACTCGGAGGAAGCATAGTGAACGCAGAATATACTACTGAAGCTCCACTTGTTCACGGAAGACTTTCACTTGCCCAGATAGAGGAACTGGTTGCAAAACCGCTCGATACAAAACCGGACAAAAAGTTTTTTATAGCTTTAACTATCTCCGGCAGTTTCCTTTTAATAGGGGCAGTGTTGTTAGCATTATCGTTTTATAAAGGTGTCGGTCTGTGGGGTAATAATCAACCCGTCGGCTGGGGCTTTCCTATTGTCAATTTCGTGTTCTGGATAGGTATAGGGCACGCCGGTACGCTTATTTCGGCTATCCTGTTTTTATTAAGGCAGAAGTGGAGAACGGGTATCGCCCGGTTTGCCGAGGCAATGACGATATTTGCCGTAATGTGCGCCGGTATTTTCCCGATTATTCATATCGGTCGTCCCTGGTTGGGCGGATATCTTATCCCTTATCCGAACCAGCATGGTGTGTGGGTTAACTTCACTTCACCGCTTATCTGGGATGTGTTTGCGGTTTCAACATATTTTACCGTGTCGCTTGTTTTCTGGTACACAGGCTTGATTCCCGATTTTGCAACATTAAGAGACAGAACAACACACAAAATTAAAAAAGCGGTTTATGCTTTCTTCAGTCTCGGCTGGAGGCATTCGAATCGTCACTGGCAGCATTACGAAAAAGCTTATGTGCTTTTAGCCGGATTCGCTACACCGCTCGTATTGTCGGTTCATACAATTGTTAGTTTCGACTTTGCAGTGTCTATTTTACCCGGCTGGCATACAACCATCTTCCCTCCGTACTTTGTTGCGGGTGCTATCTTTTCAGGGTTTGCAATGGTTGTAACGGTTTTAATTTTGGTTCGAAAAATTTTCAACCTCGAGAATATTATAACACTCAATCATCTCGAAAAGATGAATAAAATTATAATAGCCACGAGTTTAATGGTTGGCTATTCCTATGCGATGGAATTTTTTATGGCATGGTACAGCGGCGTACCCGAAGAGCAGTTTGTATTTATCAATCGTGCCTTCGGTCCCTATGCCTGGGCTTACTGGATTATGGTAAGCTGTAACGTTTTAATTCCGCAGCTTTTCTGGTTTAAGAAAATAAGAAGGACTATTCCTGCGATGATGGTAATTGTAATTCTGGTAAATGTAGGTATGTGGTTCGAAAGATTTGTTATTGTTGTTACTTCGCTTCACAGAGATTTCCTGCCGTCGAGCTGGGGAATGTATGTTCCTACAATTTACGATTTGGGAATACTGCTCGGCAGTTTCGGACTGTTCTTTACACTTGTAATATTATTCACAAAATCGTTGCCGGTTGTGTCGATTGCTGAAATTAAAGCGGTAGCAGATGGTGCTCAACCTACGCATCACGGAGGTGAGAGCAATGACTAACGAAAGAAAATTATTCGGCTTAACGGCGTTATTCAATAAACCCGACGACATAATAAACGCCGCAAAAAAAGTAGCCGATGCGGGTTATACCAAATGGGATGTTAATACTCCATATCCGGTTCACGGAATGGATGATGCAATGAAGATGAAACCGTCGAAGCTCGGTTTCGTTACTCTGGTTTTCGGACTCAGCGGTGCGGCGCTTGCATTGCTGATAATGTGGTATACTCTTTCGGTCGATTACCCGCTGATTATAGGCGGCAAACCGTTTTTTGCATTGCCGGCATTCATACCGGTAACATTCGAGTTAACAGTACTGCTTGCAACAGTATCCACGGTTATTGCAATGCTCGCTTTCTTCTTTGCAATGCCCGATAACAGTCATCCCCTGCACGATACCGATTATATTAAAAAAGTATCGCGCGATCATTACGGCGTTGTTATCGAAGCGGCTGATCCGAAATTCAATGAAGCCGAAGTTCTGGAATTTTTAAAGAGCTTAAACCCGGTAGCAACCGGTGAGATATACGAAAAGGAAAAAGAACGCTATCCTATATTCGAACCGAAATTTATTATGTTTTTAATAGTAGTTGGGGTAGTGGTTTCTGCAACTACGTATGTAACTCTTAACAAGTTGCTCTTCACCCAGCCGTTTAGCTGGATGATGGATCAGGAAAAAATAATCCCTCAATCGAAATCTGAATTTTTCAGCGATCAGCGCGGAATGAGACGCCCGGTTGAGGGAACCGTAGCAAGAGGATTCATTCCATATCCGTTTATGGGTGTAGATGAACCGGAGTACTATTTGTCGAATCCTTTTATACCTACGAAAGAAAATTTGAAGTTAGGTAAGAAGAAATATTTAACATTCTGCAGTCCTTGTCATGGAAATTATGGCGACGGCGACAGCCGTTTACACGGGCAGTTTCCAAATCCGCCATCATTACATTCAGACAGGATACGAAATTTTCCCGACGGCAGAATTTATCACGTAATTACAAACGGAAAAAATGTAATGCCTTCGTACGCTTCGCAAATTACGCGCGAAGAAAGGTGGGCTATTGTTAACTACATTAGAGTTCTTCAGAGAGCTAAAAATGCAAGCGACTCTGATATAG
>JAJRSV010000141.1 GCA_024278655.1 Bacteroidota bacterium
AAATTGAGACACTTTATCCCATCTTTTTACACTATTTACATAATAGGACTTTTTTTAAGTATACAATTTCCTATTTATTTAGTTCCATTAGTTGTTTATATCATTCTTGATTTATATTTTACTTGGAAAATAAAATTGAGTTTTAAAAGCAAGCTTCGTTGTTTAATAATTTATCCCGCTCTTCACATTTCGTATGGGACAGGGTTCTTGTTAGGGCTAATAAAAAAGAACTGATATCAATTTTAATTCTTACCTTCGTGAGGGGAGGTAATAGTCTAATTAAATAAATTTTTAATAAATTATTGGATTATTTTGGAAATTCAAATCATTAACTTATCTTTAGTACTCTATAATAAAAAACTTGAAAATATATTATCGAAATTGTTATTTTTTGAAAAAAGATTCTGCCTATGAAAAACGATTTTCTACTATTTCATAGACCATTCATTTCGGACGAAGAGATTGACGAAATTGTGGATACCGTACGCTCCGGATGGTTGAGCATGGGTCCGAAAACTATCAGGTTCGAGAATGAGTTTAATAAATATATCGGTGCAAAAAAATCAGTTGCTGTAAGTAGCTGGACCGCAGCGGGTCATCTTACTTTGGATGCTTTCGGCGTTAAAGCCGGAGACGAAGTTATTGTACCTACCATGACATTTCCTGCAACCGCCGAAATCGTATGTTACTTCGGCGCTAAACCTGTTATAGTTGATGTCGACGAGGACACGCTGAACATTTCTCTTAAAGAAATTGAAAAAGCAATTACTCCCAAAACCAAAGCAATCATTCCCGTTCATTACGGCGGGCAGCCATGCGATTTGGATGAAATTCATGAAATAGCCAAAAAGCACAATATTAAAGTTTTAGAAGATGCTGCTCATTCTTTACCGGCAACTTACAAAGGTAAAAAGATTGGAACCATTTCGGATGTTACATGTTTCAGTTTTTATGCTACTAAAACATTATCCACCGGCGAAGGCGGAATGATTTGCACCAACGACGAAGAACTTGCCGAACGATGCATAATTATGAGGTTGCACGGAATTAACAGGGATGCCTGGAAAAGATATACCGAATCCGGTTCGTGGTATTACGAAGTGGTTGCTCCCGGTTATAAATACAACTTTACCGATTTGCAGGCTTCACTCGGATTGCCGCAGCTTAAAAAGGTCGACCTTATGTGGGAATCGCGACGGAAAATTGCAGCTAAATACACCGAAGCGTTAAAAGACCTCGACACGATTGAATTGCACACAGTTAAACCGGACAGGGAATCTTCGTGGCACCTTTACCCGATAAGACTTCATCTCGAAAAGCTTACTAAGAACAGGGCGCAGATAATTAATGAGTTGAGAAGAAAAAATGTTGGTGTCGGTGTGCATTTTATGCCCGTTCATCAGCATCTTTATTATAACGAAACTTTCAACTTATCAGATAAAGATTATCCGGTTGCTTCAGCTGTTTTTCCACGTTTAATGTCGTTACCTATTTATCCGGGAATGACGGATGCAAACGTCGATAAAGTGATTGATGTTTTAACTGATACGTTAAATAAGTTTAAGAAGTAATTACTTCTTTTTTTACAATGGGCAAGCAAGGTAGCTTTATCAAAAGGTTTACCGATATACTTTTCAGCCTTATCCTTCTGGTAATATCTTCACCAATTTTATTATTAGCTGCAATAGCAATTAAACTGGATTCGAAAGGTCCGGTTTTTTTTATTCAGGAAAGGTCCGGATTGGGCGGAAAACCCTTCAGGATGATAAAGCTTCGTGGTATGGTGCATAATGCACTGGAGATTGGTCCTCAGTTAACGCAGGTTAACGATCCGAGAATTACACGGGTGGGAAAGATATTGCGCCGCACAAGTATAGATGAATTACCGCAGGCAATTAATGTATTAAAAGGTGATATGAGTATAGTAGGTCCGCGTCCCGAGATAACACCGATAACCGCAGAATATACCGAAGAACAAAAAGAAGTATTCAATTACAAACCGGGTATAACAGGTATTTCGCAAATAAACGGCAGACAAACACTTGCTCCTGCCGAAAGAGTGAAGATGGAAATTGAGTACTACCGCAACGCAAATTTTTGGTCCGACCTGAAGATTGTGCTCAGCACCTTCAAAGTAATTTTAAGTAACGAAGGCAATATTTAATTAAACAGAGTAAATCCGAATTGCTTAAAAAGTCTCAGTTAATATTTTTAATCGTTAGCATTATTATAATAACTATCCCCCGGTTCAATTGGGGTGAGCTTGGGCTGTTAAGAGCATTCGAAGGCGGGAAGCCGTTCGATGTTGAACAATATATAAAGTACACCGAATACTTTAGCGGTAATACCGGAATTGCTTCGCAGCTTGAAGGACCTTTTTCTTACAGACCGCTTGTACCTTTTTTAGCATCACTGCTTCCGTTCGAAGCGGAAACTTCTCTGAACCTTATCAACTTAACGGCTCTTATTCTTACAATATTTGTTGTTGTTAAACTTCTTTCACTTTTCCAGTTTAATCAACGGTTGATTTTTTACGGTGGATTGTTATTCGTCTTTTCATTCCCCGTGTTTTATTACGGCACTTCCGGTTACATAGATTCCGTTTTAATATTTTTTATGATGAGCAGCACCTACTTTTTACTTAGCAGGAAACCGCTTTTCTTTTTACTCTTTTTTGTTTTGGGAATAACCGTAAAAGAAACTATGATAATTATGATTCCGGTTGCGGCAGTGTTTTTACTGATTGAAAAAGACTTTGCTATGAAGAAAAAGTTGATTTACTTTTCAACAATTGTTGCTGTTTATTTACTCGAAACCTATTTGTTAAGAAACTTTACTCCCGGGCAAGCCACTTACTTTTGGATGCCGAGAGAAGAAGTATTGATTAAAAACCTGACCCGGGTGAAAACTTATTTGAGTATCGGTTTAACATTCGGTATAGCCGGGTTGGGTGCACTCTTGTTTTTTAAGAACCGTAAATGCAGAGAGCGGATGAATAATATCAAATATGTTTTACTGACCGGTTTGGTTTTTTCACTGGCGGTTTCTTTCTTCTCGGTGTTTTCGGCTTATGCAGACGGCAGGCATATCTGGACCTCGTACCCGTTTACGATTCCATTGGCAATTTCATTTTTCGATTGTTATAAACAGCGTGATTCCAAAGAACGGTAATATCTTAAAAACGATGAAATCATATTGCTCATTAAATAATATCAGTCTGTTACTTTACAAAGCGTTTAAAATATAGGTATTATTTTTCCCTTGCCTGATTTTTGCCAAAGTGCTATGTTCATATCAAAATTTCATCTTTTGAGGAGTTTAATGAACTTAAGGTATTATTTTTACTGTACAGCCCTATTAACATTAATATTTATCTCACCAATACTTTCTCAATCGTATAAAGTAATTGAATCGAACCCTAATTATATTACGATTGAATTCAATTTTAACACACAGCAATACATTCTGGTCGATACAACCATTGACGGGAAAGTATTTCAACTGATAAAAGGAAATGATAATTATTACAGGAATCCGGGCGAACCGTGGCTTCCTAAAATAGATTTGAATATCGGCGTTCCTTTCGGTGCCGAACCGACGATTAAAATATTGAAAAATCAAAAACTTGTGGAGCGGAATAAGTTTATCGCTCCTTTCCCCGAAACGGATCCACAGTTTGAAGCTCCCGACTTTAGCAAAATTGATGTAAAGGTTTATTCGAAAAACCAACCTTTCCCCAAACAGGTTGCTGAATTTGAGGAGGACTACATTTTCCGCTATTCGAGAATCTTGGCTTTAAGTGTTTCACCTTACCAGTTCAATCCCGTAACACGTGAACTGATTTTTAATTACTCGTTTACGGTAAGGATAGATTATAATGTTTCCGGGCAAACAGGTCGTGTTCCCGTTACCGATCCCTATACGGTAAGTTACCTTAAGAATGCAGTTATAAACTTCGATCAGGCAAAAAACTGGATTGGTAAAGATGTTAACCCTGCTAATAATCCGATGGAAGATGGTTATTGGTACGATCCCAACAAAAATTATTTCAAATTATATTTAACCGAAAAAGGAGTTTACAGGGTTACTTATAATGAGTTCGTAAATGCCGGTGCACCGCTCGGCTTCAGCACGCCCATTGATAAATTGGAAATTATTAATAACGGGGAATCTATTCCGATAGATGTTGTTGATAACAATAACGACGGCTTTTTTAACGATAACGATTATCTTCAGTTTGTTGGTTATCCGCCGCCTCCTACTGCAAATTCATATTTGAATATTTATAACGTAAGCAACGTTTACTGGTTCTCTTACCAGAGCGATTCGACCGGTAACCAGTACAGGGATATTTCAGGGTATCCTTATAGCTGGGATAACACTCTCTACTCTTCTCGTGCTACAATTCATTACGAAGAAGATAAAATTTATGAGAGATTGGGTTATTCTTCGAGTTCGGAAGTTGACCATTGGTTCTGGGGAAAAGCAACTGCGTTTAACGGCACTGCTCAAATCGGTTTCGAGGATTTCTTTCCCGGTTTTGCCGGGCATATTGTAGATTCGAATTATGTTACTATTCGTGTTGGATTGCACGGCATTACTAACAGGTCGTACTGTAATCCCGAACATAAAGCAAACATCTTTATTACCGACCAATATATAGGAACGGCAATATGGGATGCGCAGGAACCTTACGTTTTTGAAAAGCAATTTTATGTATCGGAAGACAGCATTAGAATATTTCCTACCGGAAACAGGTTGAATGTGTTTGTGAACGGCGATATATGTCCGAATACTGATAACGATGAGATAAGAGTTAACTGGTATGAGTTCGAATACTGGAAGAAAAACAAAGCGGATGAAAATCACTTCGATTTTAAAAGTTACTTAGCCGGTGTAAACAGAATCTGGATTACCAACTGGCTCAGAAATAACATGAAGATATACATTCCCGAGCGGAATAAATTAATAAAGAATCCGCTTATTACGGGTGACCAGTCAAATTCAGTAATATTTGTTGATACTTCGAATGTAGGAACCGAATACTTTCTTGTATCGAATGATTATTTCTTAACTGTCGATTCGATAGTGGAAGATACTCCATCCAATTTAAGAGATATATCAAACGGTGCCGATTATATAATTATTACCCATCGGGATTTTATGCAGTCTGCACAGGAACTTGCACAGTACCGCAGCGGTTATCTTCCGGACCCCGATATTCAAAACCCGAGAGTTATGGTTGTAGATGTAATGCAGATTTACGACGAGTTCTCGTATGGATTATTAGATCCGTTTGCAATTAAGGAATTTGTTCGTAATGCATTTAATAATTGGCAGGAACCGGCGCCTTCTTATGTTGTTCTGTTTGGAGATATGAGCTACGACTACCGCGGAGTGCTTGAAGACGGAAGACCGAATTTCATTCCTTCCATACCGTATTTTGCATATACTTACGGAGAGGCGGTTAGTGATAATGCATTTGTAGCTGTTGCCGGCTCCGACATAGCACCGGATTTGGCAATCGGTAGAATCTCTTGTGAAACCCCTCAGGAAGCTGATATTCTCGTTCAGAAAATAAAGAACTATCCCGATGATCCCACTAAGCCGTGGAAAGAAACAATAATACTTTTAGCTTCGGGCTTGGATCCCGATGATGAAAATAACTTCGGTTTTAACGATGCAAGTTTACTGTTGGGCAATACATATCTGGTAGGGAACGGTTACCGTCCGAAGTATGTTTTTAACTTTCCCACAAAACCCGAGCACGAACCTTATCAGGGCGGGCAGGTGGAAATGAGGGAAGCTATAAACACCGGTGCAATAATGGTTAATTATTACGGGCACGGCGGCGGTTTGCAATGGGATTTGGTTTTCAGCGATGACGATATTGACCTGCTTGAAAATGAAGGCAGGCTTCCGGTTGTTATAAGCGTTACATGCTATACTGCGCATTTCGATAATCAAAGGGTTTTCGGTGAGCATTTTAACCTGGTAGAGAATAGCGGCAGTATAGGGTTTTTCGGCAGCTCTGGACTAACTTACTGGGGAATAGGTAAAGCGATAAACAACAAAA
>JAJRSV010000142.1 GCA_024278655.1 Bacteroidota bacterium
GTTCTCAACCGGGTCCCAAGCCCAGTAACCTCCCCAACCGAGCATTTCGTAAGCCCAGTATCCGCCGAGCATAATTCCCAATCCGAGTATTCCCATTCCTGCAAGCATCCAGGGGAACGCCTGTTTTACCCAATCCTTGTAATCGTTTTTCATCAGTGCGGCTAAAGCAAATGCAAACGGAACGGTTGCCATTGCAAAACCCAAGAACAGAATTGGCGGATGAATCTGCATCCAGAAGTTTAATAGCTGAGGGTTCAATCCTCTGCCGTCGGTTATGAATTGATTCACCGAAATTCCCGCATTCGAAAGCAACTGGTAAAGTTCGGTGTTCATTTGTATGAACCCTTTGCCGCTGTTCTGATCGGTGAAGAAGAATTTTTGAACGAACGGCAGGTTGAAATAATCCGCATTGATAGATTTCAAATCGACAAAAATGGGAGTTGCCCAAATAAATTCGAAAGGATTCTTGAACCATGGCGAAACCATCACAAGAAGGAAAGAAGTTGCAAGTGTAAAAACAGCCATAACTCTCGGTTCAAGATCGCCTCTTTTCGAAGTGTACGATTGCAGGAAAATTCCTATAATAACAGTAAGGAGCAGCCAAAGCATAAAGCTACCTTCCTGCCCTCCCCAAAACGAAGACAGCAGAAAGCCGGTATCAAGCGAGTTATTACTGTAACTGAATACGTAATGATATTGATACTGGTGAGTAAGCAAAGCATACCACAATAATGCTGATGCCGTTATAACGAGCATCGCCATTGCATGGTACGAAATCCTTGCATAGTTAATCGCATTCTTATACCCCTTAAAGTTGAGGTAATACATTACCATCGACAACAAGCTAAAGGCAAGTGCTATTACCAGTACAATACTGCCAATCATATCATCCTCTGATATATTATGAGTTCAAAAAATAATTTAAGGTTAGCCGGTCAAAAGATTACATTGTGGAAGTTTGAACTTCCTGACCCTCATACTTGCTCGGGCATTTGGTTAAAATATCCCTTGCATGAAAGTAACCGTTAACGTACTTACCCGTAACAACAACGCTCGAAGCCGATTCGAAATTGTTGGGCATTGTACCGTCGTAAACAACCTTCATCTTGTTTCCGTTTTCGTCCTTCATATAAAAGATGAACTGTTTGTTTTCTTTATCGATATCATAGCCCTCTTCTTTAACCCAGGTACCCGTAGCTTTAACGGTTTTGTTTGTATTCATTACTTTAGTGAAATCATCCTGATACTGAATGTTACTCTGTGTGAACAGATAAATCATTATTCCCAGGAATACCACTATAATGAAACCGCCGAACATATATTTATTTTTCATCTTGCACCTCGTCTTTTATTTCTTTTTCGATGTTTTTTAGTCTTTTATCTAAGCTGAACAGGTAGAAGAAAACTCCCGTCCATACAATCAAAACGATAATCATAACGATGTAAATAGCATTATCAGATAAAAAGCTTTCCAAAATCAACCTCTGATTAATTGTTTATTTAATTTGTCTTTTATGATTTGAGATTTATAACTCAGTCTCCACATCCAAACATAGAGTATTGTGAACCCAATTAGTGACAAAAAGAAAATCAGCAGCATAGCCGAATTCATCTGAAAGTTAACAACAGGGCCTGCACTATTGTCATCTGCCGAACCTGGATGAAGCCCTTTCATTATTCTCGGCATTATAAAAATGAAAAACGGTACGGTAATAAATGCAATCAACGAATAGACCGCAGAAAGTGTTGCGCGTTTTTCTTCGGACTCAATAGAAGACCTCAGTGCAAACAACGCTCCGTAAATTAGCAGCAGTGCAAAAATGCTTGTTTGTCTCGGGTCCCAGCTCCAGAACGAACCCCATGCAAACTTAGCCCAAACCGCTCCGGTAATGGTTGCAAGTATACAGAAGACCATTCCTATTTGTGCGGCGCTGTAAGCTTTTGCATCGTCGTCAAGATTTTTATTCTTCAAATACTTGAAGCTGTAAACCGAAGCCATTAAAAATGCAATTACTGTAATCCATGCTGTGGGAACGTGAAAGAAAATGATTTTTGCGTTCTGTTCAAGACCGGGAATATTCGGGAATTCATACCACGCCTGAGGATTCTCAACTATGGGAAATGCAATTCCTGCAATCGAGACAAAAGTTAACAGAAGAAATAGTATTATTTGCCAAATCATTTTTTATTACTCAACTTTTTTCTTAAAAATAGTTAATCTTTCCAAATAAAATCAAATAAAAGATATGACGCCGTAAGCATAATTACATCGTAGCTGATAACTATTGCTAATTCGTATTTGGAATCCGCAATACTTGTGCCATCTAACGCAGACAAAGTTAACTGAACTGAGGAAATAATCAAAGGTAATAATATTGGAAATGAGAGTACCGGATAGAGCGTTCCCTTTGCTCCGGCTTTGGCAATTATAGCCGCAATTATGGTTGAAGAGACCGCCAGACCGATATTTCCGAACACGAACGAGAGTAAAAACAGGTTGAAATTCTTAATTACAAACGACTCGAATAACGCAGCGTATAGAAGAGTAATAACCGTGTTCATAGTAAAAACAAGAATGATATTAAAGACGAGCTTACCCGTAAAAACCGTCGATGGTGCAGCCACCAACTGAAGCGTAAGAGAAGTGCCCCGCTCTTCTTCAGAAACAAATGCGCGGGAAAGACCCGACATTGCAGTGAAGAAAATCACTACCCAGAAAAGTCCGCCGGTTAGTGCTTCCGAAACCCTTTCCTGCCCTACCGCAAACATAATAATGCTTATCGCAACAATGATGAACATCGCCAGCGAGTTTATTGCATAGCGGGTTCTTAATTCCGAGTGTAAATCTTTTTTAAATAATGCGTATGCTTTTGCTATCATTTGCTGTTTTAAATTACTTTAAATTCCGAAAGGTTAATTACATTCTCGCACAGTGCAAGGTCGCTCTTTTCGTTAGAAGCAACAATTACAATGTTTTCTTTTCCCTGCTCACGTATAATATCGTAAACCGAATTCTTTCCTTCATCGTCAAGGTTCGATGTCGGTTCGTCAAAAATTAAAATGTCGGGATTGTGAATAAGTGCAAATATAAATTTCATTCTCTGCTTCATTCCGGATGAGTAAGTTTTTACCAAATCGTTTCTTCGTTTGTAAAGAAGAAATTTATCGAGCAGACTTTTCGCTTTTTCTTTATCGAAATTAATTGCCCTTATGTTCGAAAAAATCTCCAGGTTTTCCCATGCCGAAAATTCTTCGTATAAAACCAGGTAAGGCGAAACAAAACCTATATGGTTGTGCAGCTTTTCCGGGATTATTTCCTCTTCGGAATTTTTATGAACAATTTTTCCTTTCGACGGGGCTATGAGTCCGGCGATAATTTTAACCAATGTAGATTTGCCCGAACCGTTGGGACCAGCAATGCCGTAAATACCATGGTTTTCCATCCGGAAGTTGATATTGTTAAAAATCAGTCTTCGTCCGAAAGTTTTATTTAAATCTATAGCTTCTACAGAATAGCTGCTCATCTAAAATTCTATTAAAATCTTAATCAATAATTAGAAAAAATTGTGATTACTAAAATAATGGATTATTTGGTTAGATTAAGAATTAA
>JAJRSV010000143.1 GCA_024278655.1 Bacteroidota bacterium
AGTTAAAGACCTAAAAGACGAAAGAAAAAATTTAACTCCTTTGCTCGATACAATTGTCGAATCTATTCCTCAACCGGATGTTAAAGAAGGTTCAGCGCAAATGCAGGTTACAACTCTTGATTACAACGATTACGTCGGCAGAATTGGTATCGGAAGAGTTTTCAGAGGTACTTTGAAGAAGAATAGCGAGTTAAGCATAATTAAGCGCGACGGTTCGATTGAAAATATTACACTTAAACAGTTATTTGTTTTCCAGGGAATTGACCGGCTTGAAGTTGATGAGGTTACTACCGGTGATATATGCGCAATAGTTGGTGTCGATGATATAAATATCGGTGATACAATAGCAGACAGAGACAATCCCGAACCGCTTCCGATAATTGCAATCGACGAACCGACAATAAGCATGAACTTTACCGTTAACACTTCCCCGCTTTACGGTAAGGAAGGAAAGTATGTAACATCGCGGCACTTACGCGACAGATTATACAAAGAACTTGAACACAACGTTGCTTTGCGTGTTGAGGAAACCGGCTCGCCCGATACTTACAAAGTTTCCGGCAGAGGTATTCTTCATTTATCAATTCTTATTGAAAATATGCGCCGCGAAGGATACGAACTTGCTGTCGGTCCGCCTAAAGTTATTTATAAAGAAATTAACGGCAAAAAAGCCGAGCCGATAGAGATACTAACAGTTGACGTTCCAAATGAACAAGCGGGAAAAGTAATAGAGCTTGTGGGACAGCGGCGGGGTGAAATGATTAGGATGGAAAAGAAAGGTTCGCTTACTGCACTCGAGTTTCATATTCCCGCCAGAGGTTTAATGGGATTAAGAAACCGCATCCTTACATTGACTTCGGGTGAAGGGATTATGCATCACCGCTTTTATCAATATGAATATTTTAAGGGCTCCATAACCCAAAGACAAAACGGCGTGCTGATTTCAATGCACGACGGACTCTCCACTGCTTATGCAATTAATTCGTTGCAGGACAGGGGCAAATTCTTTATCGATCCGGGCGAATATATTTACCGCGGACAAATTGTAGGTGAGTACAATAAAGATAATGATATTGAAGTCCATGTTCAGCGTGGAAAGAAACTTACAAATATGCGTGCATCGGGTTCCGATAAAGCAATAAAGATTGCACCCGCAATAAAATTCACTTTGGAAGAATCGCTTGAATATATAAAAGATGATGAGCTGGTTGAAGTTACTCCGAAATCAATAAGGATGAGAAAACTTTATCTGGATCCGAACGAGAGGAAAAGATTTTCGAAGAATGTAATGGTGGTTGCGGGCTGAAAAACACATTTTAATTTTGTTTTATATTTATGTGGAGATACAACAACATACACCATCGAGATATTCAGCGTTATTACCATATTTAATCTTATTAGCACTTAAATGTGTCTATATGTTTTTATAATCTGTCATCGTCTCGTTCAATTTCGTTATTAACTCCTTTAAGAATGCCACGGAGATCATTTATTTCATTTAATAGTATACACTCTATCCTATCTTCGTATGCTATAATTTGAATTTTCTGACCCGGTTTAAGTTTAAGCATTTCTCTTATCTTTTTAGGAATTACAACCTGATAATTTTGCGATAGGGTTACAGTTGTCATTCTATCATTCTTAAATAATTTCATTACATATATTTATTATAATAACTATGTGCAGAGAGTTGTTTGATAGAGTGTATCAAACTATCGGTTAGTTTCTTCCTTTATGAATTAAAAATCTTTCTTAATTTTTCCTACTTTGTCGAAAAAGATGAAATGAAAAAACTGGCATCTACTTCTCCTCTTAACGCTTTTCTCTTCTATATTCTTTAATAGATTTGGCAATATCTTTCTCTGTTACTCTCTTTTGTTTTAATTTCTTTCCAATCCTATTCCAAAGATCATCAATATATACTTGAATATTCACTTTTCAATCCTCTTTTTTACGTTTTCAAGAGATATCCTCGACTCATTTTTGCGTTCTCTTACGAGGAATGTATCATAAAAATCTTCCCAAAGTTCCTTATGGATTTTCAAGTTTATAACCACAGCTTTTCTATCACCCTGAGCATTGACTAAAAAGTCAATCCCCCTTCGTTTTCTCTTTTCAGTTGTTTTATCTATAATAATTTATCCTTTAATTATTCAGATCGAATAATATATTTAAGTATCAACTTATAGAAAGGGATTAAATTATCCACATCATTTTCAATTAAACCCGCATGAATAAATTATCATTTCTTGCGGGCTTAATAACAGACTTCCTAACTCTTATCATACTCTTCGTGTGTAAGCGGTTTTATTACTTCTATGCCAAGTGATTTTAACTGCTTGTTTATTTCAGGTAATTGTTCATTTAGAATGTTATCTACTTCATTTCTGTATTTGTTGAATTCACCTTCGAGTAAATTCAATCGTTCTATTTGCGAATCTGTCGGTTTTCCCAGATAGTTAATTATACCCGCGTAAACATCACCTATTTTTTCGGCTAACCTTATTTCACCCGATAAGCGGCTCGGATTTGTTGAAACCAGTTCTTTGTGCATCTTATCCAAACGATCGGCTAATGTGCTGATTTTTTCTTTCAAATCATCATTATCAATTTTACTTAATGCACTATTCAAATCATCACGTAAACCGGTTACCTGTTTATCCGTAAAAGAAACATCTTCAAGAAGCTTGTAAGCATGATTTAACGTTTCGTACTGAAGTTTCATCTCCTCTTCCGAATGTCCGGCTTCAGGGTCAGGTATTAAAGTTATTTTACCCTCGTATTCTTTATCACCCTTTTTAATTTTAACTGTATATTCGCCGGGTGGAAATGTAGGACCGAAAGCTGTTCTGAAAGCAAGCAACGGCGAAGATGCTTTTACTTTAGGCGGCTTCCTGCGTACTACCCGGTTAACTCGGTTTATTGCTTTGTGTTTACTTGCCGGAAGTGTTTTAACAAGATTACCATCGGAATCGTAAATCTCAATAGACATATCACCGAAAATGTGACGCTTTTTCATGTAATAAGTGATAACTGCTGCAGAACCCGGATTCTTCCCGAAGAATTCCTGATCGCCTGAAATGCCGTATGCAAATTTCGGATTTGTAATGATATACGGTTTGGTCGGAAAAACGGTTACATCAGAAGACAGCACTTCATCCGTTAACATTCGCAGCGGAGTAATGTCATCAACTATCAACACTCCCCTTCCGTGTGTACCCATTACCAAATCGTTTTCTCTTTGTTGAATTACCATTTCGTAAATAGGAACTTTAGGCACTTTACCTTTGAATCGTACCCATTGCTTACCGCCGTCAATCGTTATGTATAAACCGTATTCGGTTCCGAGAAACAACAGGTTGGGATTTACATTATCTTCCAGTATTGTTTTTGCAAAAGTTTCAATATTATCAGTTGCCAGCGAAGTCCACGTTTCACCTAAATCTGTGGTTTTGTAAACGTACACATTTTTATCGCCGTTACGGTGTCCGTCGAAAACAACATAAGCCGTGTTGGCATCAAAGTTACTTGCAGCCACTTTTGAACACCACGTGTTTTCCGGCAGTCCGGGAACATTAGCTGTAACATTTTTCCAACTCTTGCCGCCGTTGTTTGTAACCTGCAGGTTACCATCGTCTGTACCGACCCATATTATTTTATTGTCTTTCGGAGATTCACTTATCGTATAAATCGTACAATGATTTTCAGCAGTCGAGTTGTCAACTGTTAAGCCGCCCGATTCTTCCTGCTTTTGCTTTTCGGGATCATTAGTTGTTAAATCGGGAGAAATTTTTTCCCACGTGTCACCGCGGTTTGTCGTTTTGAAAAGATATTGTGCCCCGATATACATCACACCTTCGTTAGTAGGTGAAAACGCAATCGGAGTATCCCAATTAAACCGGAGCTTTACATTCGGATCATCGGAGAATGGTTTTATCTCTTTCGTCTCACGCGTATTTTTGTAGAACCTCATCAGGTTTCCGCCCTGGTACTGCCAATATAAAATGTTATCGTCATTCGGATCGGGCAGTACATTAAAGCCGTCGCCGTAACCAACATTCTGCCAATCGCAATTAGTTATTCCGTTTAATCCTTTTGAGGGAGCAACCCACGAACCGTTATCCTGTAAACCGCCGTAAACATTGTAAGGTTTTTGATTATCAACGGCTATGTGATAGAATTGAGAGATTGGAAGATTCTGCGCGTGAATCCACGTGCTTCCTTTGTCGTATGTGATATAAAAACCGCCGTCGGTTCCCAAATACATATTCTTATTATCATTCGGATTTATCCACAATGCATGCAGGTCGGAATGAACCCTGCCGCCTTCAACAAAGGGAGAAGTGAATGAATAACCGCCGTCATCACTAACGTAAAGTGTAAAGCCGGGTTTGTA
>JAJRSV010000144.1 GCA_024278655.1 Bacteroidota bacterium
CCGTCGAAGCCAATTTCACCCCCGGTTGTATCAGTAGGCAAAATGCAGTAGGCAGTAAGCAAATAATAATTAAATGGAAATTATTTTTTCCATTCGACATCGGGAATGCCGGAGACTGCGTTTTCATAACGTGAAAGAACAAAAAATAAATCGGATAACCTGTTAAGAAAAATAAGAATGTTATCGCTTAAATTCACCGTATCTTTTAATCCCGCTACAACCCGTTCGGCTCTGCGTGCAATTGTTCTGCAAACATGCAGCATTGCGGCACTTTTACTGCCGCCGGGTAGTATAAAACTTTTAAGCTCTTCTAATTTATCGTTGTATTTATCAATAGCTTCTTCTGCTTCTTTGTAATATTCAGCAGGAGTTCTCTCGATATTAAGCTTTTTATTTTTTTCCGTATCGGGCGTTGCCAAATCGGAACCAACAGTAAACAACTGATTCTGAATTTTAAGCAGCAGCTCTTTTACTTGTTCATCTTTAACTTCGGTAACTGCTAATCCTATAAACGCATTAAGTTCGTCAATTGTTCCGTAAGCTTCAATTCTGGGTGAGTTTTTCGGAACCCTTTCGCCGCCGAAAAGTCCCGTTTCTCCTTTATCGCCAGTTTTAGTATAAATTTTCATTTAATAAACGGAAGCAACTTAACCGTTACTTCTATCGCTCTGTTATTAGGACTTTTGGCAGTCAGTTTTGTTCCATCTTCGGCGTGGTTTCTTTTTACATAAGCCAACCCTATCGGCATATCCAGTTTAAGTGAATAAACTTTAGAAGTAACTTTACCGACTTCATTATCATTTTCATCGTAAAGCAAGAAGTCTTCTTCATCAAAAAACTTTTCTGAAAATTCCACACCTCTTAAATATTTCTGCACCTTATCGTAAGTCTCCAGCCGCGCAATTACTTCCTGCCCAATGTAGCAACCTTTTTCAAAATCGATATACTTTGTAAGCAGTGCCTCGTGCGGATTGTATTGATCATTCAGTTCGTTCGGCGCTGCCGGAATGCCCTGCTCAATCCTGTAACTGTTGTATGCATCTTCACCAACCAGGTTAAAATCGAACGGTCCTTTGTTCTCAATCATATATTCGATAAGCCGCTTGCTGTTTTCAAAATCAGCCAACAGCCAAAACTTATTTAATCCTCTTTCATCAACAAGCTTAATTAAAAAGAAGAGCAGGTTTTCGGTATGAATAATCTTAAATGAACCGGGCTGGATTTCGTTCGAAACATTTCCGCAAATTAAAGTAATAAACGAATCTGCCTGCGGACCGGAAAGCTCTAACAGGTTATATTTTCCGTTCGCATCGTTAACGTCAACATCATCCGAAATAACATACTTACGAATCCAGCTCATCACCTTGTTTTTATTCTCTCTTCCGCATACAAGCAACTGATAGTCTTCGAAGTTAATTAACCTTCCAACGCCTATTATTCTTCCTTTATCGGAAGTGAACAGAGTTGTTGTAACATGCGCTTTCGGCAAATCTTTAGTAGAGTTTGTACCAATCCTGTGCAGAAAATCGAGAACATCTTTTCCTTTAAGTTCAATTATTCCGTAATGCGAAATGTTCCGAAGACCCACGCCTTCGTACAAGCTTTCAATTTCTTTTTCTTTCGAAGTATAACTGTTTATTATTTTATAACCGTCAACGTTAATGGCATTAAATCCTTTTGTTGTCAAATAATCTATAATATCAGTAAATCTTGTTTCGGTTTGCTCCATACACTCTCCGTTAATTTGTCTTTCCGCAAAGATAAAATTTTTGTTTTAAAAAATAACCACAATTTTAATTTTAAGTAAAAGTATTTCGACAGGTAAATTTACTGAAAAGAATGATATAATTTACAAAATATTTTCAATAAGGACGAGTCTGCCGGCGGTTGCGCGTGTTGATGTAAACGCTGTCCTTTTTGCTCCAGATAAAGGCAACCGAATCGCGCACCATCACTCGGTCGCCCGAATCGTAGTAAACATATTCGTAGTAATCGGGGTATTCATCGTTGTTTACGTTTGCAATAGTGCGTTTAAAGTTTATTCCTTCGTAAGTCATTAATAAATGCGGCTGCTTTTCCAATCCTTCAATTAAAAAGTAGTTATAGTTTATGTGTCCGATTCCCCTGCCGTAATGAAAGTTTACTTCGATAAAAGGAATGTTTTTGTAACGCCATTTTTTAACCGCAAACCTGTTGAACCCACCGTGTGAAGGAATCGGTGCTTCCCAGATAACATCGAAGTTATTATCCTTGCACTTAAGTAATGTAAGATAGAAAAAAGCTGTTCCCAAATCGGTGCTGTCAAGGTCGATAAAACTTTGATCGTAACCGACGATGTTATTCGGCTCAATCAGCCGCTCGCCGGGACGCGACCTTGCAATAACAGTAAATATATAATCGTTGTTTCTGCCGTAATAAATAACTGCCGGCTTTTTCACACTGTAAGCCGAAGTAATATCGAAATCGACTAGGTAAGTTCCTTCGGGATAGTTATTAAGAATAAATTCCTTTACGGCAATTGTATCGCAGGGTTTTCTTTCGGTGGCAAGTTTTTTTTGATGTTCGAGGTTATAGCTTTGTATCCATGCATCTTTTTCCGGTGAGTTTTCGACACCGTTACTGTATGGTGGAGTCTGCCTGTTCTCTTCTTCGGATGTACATCCGGCAATAAAAACAAAGCAGATAACCAACGTTAATATTATTAAGGAAATTTTCATAAACATTTTATCGATTAAATATAACCGGTTAAAAATTCAATTTTTATGCCGATAAGAAAATTTTCTTAATCGTTGATTATCTGCTTAAATAAGCTGTTATTTTTAAATTCTTATCCGGGAACCAAAATTTTTACCGGATTAAGGTCTTAAAATTAAACAACTTTACTTTGCGAACTCATCAAAAAAGTAAGCCGAGCTGATAATACCCAAACGAAAATGATTTAAATCGAAATGTTCGTTCGGTGAATGCAGATCTTCGGTATTCAGTCCCAAGCCCATCAGCACAGGTGATGCTTTAAGTTTTTGTGCAAAGGTTGTTACTATAGGAATCGATCCGCCTTCGCGCATAAAAACTGTTTTCTTACCGAATGCTTTTGACATTGCTGCGGCACCGGCTTTAGCTGCTTTATCGTTTAAAGGAGTTACGATAGGATAAGCACCGTGCAAATCGCTTACCTTTACTCTTACCGAGCGCGGTGCAATTTCGTTTATATACTTTGTGAACAGCTTAGCAATTTTTTTCGGATCCTGATTAGGAACGAGACGCATACTTATTTTGGCAAGTGCTTTAGAAGGAAGAACTGTTTTTGCACCTTTATCTGTAAAGCCGCCTATAATTCCGTTGCAGTCTAGTGTGGGTCGTGCCCAGATTCTTTCGAGAGTGGTAAAACCTTTCTCACCCTTCAGTTCTCTTACGCCGAGTTCCTTAGCAAATTTCCTCTCTGAAAATTTTAATCTTTTAAAATTATCTCTTTCAAGTTTCGTCAGCTTCATTACGTCGTCGTAAAAGCCGGGAATTTTTATTTTGCCGTTTTTATCCATCAGCTTCGCAATCATTTCGGCAAGAACATTAATGGGGTTTGCAACGGCACCGCCGAAGGTACCCGAGTGAAGGTCCCTGTTCGGTCCGGTTACTTCCACTTCCATATAACTTAGTCCGCGCAATCCGTAAGTTATCGTCGGAATTCCGGGACCGTAAAGTGCGGTATCGGATATAAGCACCGAATCGCATTTAAGCAGTTTTTTGTTTTTACCGACAAACTCTTCGAGGTTATCGCTTCCTATTTCCTCTTCGCCTTCTATTATAAATTTAACATTAAGCGGAAGCTTACCAACGGTTTTCATAAATGCTTCAACACTTTTAATGTGCATATACATCTGTCCTTTATCATCGGTAGCACCGCGTGCATAAATTTTTCCGTTGCGTATTGTGGGTTCGAACGGCGGAGTGTCCCATAGTTCAATCGGGTCAACAGGTTGTACATCGTAATGTCCGTAAATTAAAACCGTGGGTTTGCCTTTCGCCTGGAGCCAGTCGGCATAAACAAGCGGATGCCCTTTGGTTTTAATTATCTTAACGTTTTTCATTCCGGCGTTTTTAAGTTTATCGGCAACAAACTTAGCACCTTTCATCATATCCTTTTTATGGTCTTTAAGAGTGCTGATGCTCGGAATGCGTAAAAACTCTTTTAACTCCCCAATGTATCTTTCGTTATTCGATTCGATGAAATTAATTACTTCTTTCAAGTAAACCTCCTGTAAAAATTAAATATAGAATCCCCTCGTTGTTAATTAATTGCATTAATGAATTCAGTACCAATCAGTAGTTGGTTTGCTAAATGTATAACGGCAGCCGTGACTAAATTAACAAAAGATAAATTAAAATCGTATGTTTTCATTTAAAATAATTGTTAAAAATCTTAAACCTTGTTTAACGACACTTGCTTAATTATTTTTATTTAAATGATTTTAGATAAGTACATATTACGAAACCACATTGCGCCATTTTCATTTTCTGTAATTACGCTTATGTGCGTATTCCTGCTCCAGTTCCTTATGAAGTTTGCCGACCGGCTTGTAGGCAAGGGATTGGATACGTGGGTTATAATTCAATTAATAGTATTTAATCTTTCGTGGATGCTTGTGCTGGTAGTTCCTATGTCGGTACTTGTAGCTACATTAATGGCGTTCGGCAATCTGTCGCAGAATAACGAAATAACAATTATGAAATCGTCCGGTGTAAGCTTGTACCGGATGATGGCTGCTCCGTTTATAGCAAGCATTGTTGTTGCATATCTTCTTTTTCTTTTCGACGACCAGGTGTTACCGGATGCAAATCACCAGGCAAGAATTTTAATGTGGGACATCTCGCGGAAGAAACCCACTCTTTCGCTTGAACCGGGATTCTTCTCGCAGGAAGTTTCGAACTATGCAATACTTGCAAGGAACATAGACGAAAATACGAACGAGCTTAGCAACGTTGTTATTTATGATTACACGAATCCTAATAAGATAAATGTTGTTACTGCAAAGAAAGGAAGAATATATTTTACTGTCGATCAGACAAAGCTGATAATGGATTTAACCGACGGAGAAATTCACGAAGCCGATGTTAATAAAACCGGTTTGTACAGAAAGCTTGTTTTCAACAAGCACCGCATTGCCATGAACGCAAGCCAGTTTTCGCTGCAGCAATCGACGGGAGTTTTACGCGGCGAAAGGGAGTTGGGGGTAGATACGATGAAAGCAATCGTGGACAGCTTACAGCTTCAAAGAGACAAGTACTCCTCTAAGTTCGAAAAAGAAGTAAATAAATATTTATTTCTCGATTCAACAATTGCTTTCTCGTCGGTTATAAAAACGCCTGCAACCAAAAAGCTTTTATACATAAGAATTTTAGAGAAGCTTAAATCGGCAAAAAATGTTTTAAGCTCAAACTACAGCAGAGTTCACTGGGCTGAAAGAGAAATGGAAAAGTACGAAGTTGAAATACACAAAAAGTATGCTCTGCCCGTTGCCTGCATTGTATTCATTTTGATAGGAGCACCGTTAGGTGTGATGGTTAAAAAAGGCGGGTTCGGTGTGGCGGCAAGCATCAGCCTGTTTTTCTTTTTGCTTTACTGGGCGTTCTTAATCGGAGGAGAAAAGTTAGCCGAGCGTGGTTTCTTTTCGCCGTTTATAGGTATGTGGGCGGCAAACATCTTTTTAACCATACTGGGAATGATACTTACATTTAAGATTAACCAGGAAGCTTTAACGTTGAAGTTTACATTCATACAAAAAATAATCCCAAAGAGATTCAGATATTCAAACCCAGAAACGAATAATGAAAATACTCGATAAGTATCTGATAAAACAATACCTGCAGACAATTGTGTTCGGGCTGCTTGCCTTTACGTTCATCTTTATTGTTATAGATGCAATGGAAAAGCTTGACGACTTTATAGATAATAGTGTAACAACAGATATTATTCTTCATTATTACATTGTGTTTGCACCCGAAATAATAAAGCTGATGACACCGGTTGCGGTTTTATTTGCGGCATTGTTTACGGCGGGCAAACTTGCAAACTTAAGCGAGCTTACCGCTATGCGTGCCTGTGGAATGAGCATCTTCAGGTTTATGGCTCCTTTTATATGGACAACGGTTTTCATAAGTATTTTTTCAATTTACTTCGGCGGTTACCTCGTCCCAATGGCTAACAAAACCAAAATTCATATCGAGCAGGTTTACCTAAAAAAAGGAATAAACTTTACGGGAAGTAATCTTTTTTTCCAGGATTCAAAAACCCGCATCGTTAGCATCGGTTTTTTCGACGACGCCACAAATATTGCAAGCAGGGTAAGCATCCAGGAGTTTAACCCGGAAGACTTAACACAAATGACTTCGAGAATAGACGCTCCGAAATTAAGTTACGATTCACTCTCTTCGGCATGGATAGCTATAAACGCCGTGGAAAGATTATTCAACGGAAACGATCAAACGGTTACCTACTTCGATTCGCTAAAACTGAACCAGTTGCGTTTTACACCCATCGATCTGACTAAGAAGCAGCGTAAGATGCAGGAAATGAATTTAACGGAACTGAAGGAACTGATTGAATCGCAGGAACGAACCGGCAACGATCCAACCGCAGCATTGATTGAGTATCACTCGAGATTTGCCTTTGCTTTTACAAGCTTGATTGTAGTTCTGTTCGGACTTCCGATTTCCGCCAACAAACGGAAAGGCGGTCTTGCGGTACAGGTTGGAATAAGTATTCTCGTTACATTTATTTATCTTGTGTTTATGAAGGTAAGTCAGGCGTTCGGTAAAAACGGGGCGATGGATCCGCTGTTAACAGCGTGGTTCGCCAATTTTATTTTTATGGCTGCTGCAATCTATTCGGTTTATAAGATAAGGCATTAATTAAACTTCCACCACGAACTTAACGAGAGAGAAATGTTGCTGTACGAACGCGGGAAGAAAGTAGTTTGTAACGAGTTTGTAGCTAAGCTAACTTCTAACAACGATGTAACAAATCCCAAACCAAAAGCCCAGTTAAATCCCGTAACATCCGAATATTCAACACCGGTTCTTATCATCGGAAGGAAGTCGATAAATCCCCACTCAACTCCAACAGAATACCTCGGACTCGTACTGTTGCCCGGCATGTTGTTAAAACCTTCGTTTATATCGGCGGCGATCAGTAAATGTCCCGGGAGATTTCCGTCATCAAACTCCGATATTTTTATGGCAACACCAAAGCGGAAAGCAGTGGGAAGCGGAGTAGAGAACTCTCCTGCAGGTTCTGTTGTTGCGGTAATTTCATCAACAAGCGAATCGAGCTTGGTTTGATCGGTTAAGTCGTCCAGAAACAAATTAGCATTACCTGTAAAGCGTGCAGTGTTTCTGCTCCAGGTAATCGAACCGATATCGGTAACAGCGGCTGAAATTATTATGTCTTTGTTTAATAAATAAGTTAATCCAAAGTCCACTCCGAAGCCGGTACCGGCAGGTGCCGGGAAGAGTTCGAAGTTAGAACTGCGGCTTGTGGAATCGAAATCGTACTGCACACCGAAGTTATCGGAGAAAGAAGTGTATGCAAGAAAATCGGATTGGGTGGATAATTCGTTTCTGTCCGAAGTTGCAAAGTTAACATTTACTCTTTCAGTACTTGCGTAAGCAAAACCATGTACTAATTTCAAAGAGATACCCGCAATTAAATTTTTGAATATGCCTATATCCAGATCATCAAACTTACGTGCATACGACAGCGAATAATTTCTTATCCACCATGTAGAAACCTGTGCATCGCTCATATCGAATACTTTGTTTACTGTATTACCGTTAAGTACAAGATCGATTAATGCGGAAGGCACTTTTACTTTACCGCCCGAGTAATCTGATATGCTGAAACCGAAGGCACCTATTTTTTTATCGGGCATAAAACTCACGGCTAAAAGCTGAGCACTTGCGTTCGTAAAGAAAAAGCCGCCGCTCTCAAACAGATTGTTCAGCCGTTGTTTATCCTGCTCGTTTAAGTACCTGCTGCTTCCGTTTATTCCGCCGAAGAAATAATTCAAATCGTTGAGTGAAAGTACGCTGCTGCCGGTAATAGCCGAGATTGTAGGCAAAGGGAAAACCGTGGATACCTGGAAAGTAAGCGTATCTTCAATTATAAGGTTTGCAGGATTTAAGCCCAAGGCATTAACACCAACGCTTACGGCAGTATAGGTCTTTGCCAATCCCATGCTTCGTGCATCAACCGAACCGATTGAACCGAACTGCGCAAAGGATTGAGCAGTTAAAGCTAAACCGATTATCAGGCAATATTTTATAACTCTAACCGTACTCATTGCAATCAATTACCTTCCGGTTTAACTGTGTAGTTAATACTGCCGTAAGCCCTTATTTTAACCCATGCATTGGGTCGGACAGCAACTATAGTTGGAGGATTCTTGAATGCATCGCTCGTTCTAACCGTAACACTCACAACTGCAAATTTTGCACGGGTCAGCATTTCAATTTCAGATGAATTAAGTGCAACCTTAACCGGTGGATTTATAAAAGAACCGGTTACTTCCCCGTCGCTGCCGACAGGCGCCCCTTCGAAGAATAAGGTATCGGTCCCGTTCGAATTTTTAGAAATAGTAAACAGCCGGTTATGATTTTCATCCACAAGATCAATCTTTAACCAACCGGCTAACGGTACCGCGTTTTCAAGTTCTATTGTAACCGATGCCGCATTGCCGTCTTGTATTGCATCCTTTTGCTCCTGCGTTAATGTTATTTCGGTGCTGTCGACCATAGTTGACTTTTTAAGAGCAATGAAACTCTTAGTTTTAAATGTTACTTCAAACTTTATAGAATCGGTAATTGCAACCGAGCCGCGTTCGTTAGCCGGATTTATTATATACTCCGCCTGCAATAAGATCGTATCCGGCAGGAATGAAATAAAATCGGTTATGTTGCTGTTATTTTCATTAAATATTCTACGCACGTTTCCGCCGTCAATATAAATAGACATATTTTCGCTTCCGGTGCTGTCCCTTAACAGAAACTGCGTGCCGTCATCTCTTAACCCGATTATGTTAAGGTTTGTTACGTCAACGGGAAACGGATCGCTGTAAGGAGTAATGAACTCTGCATCGAGAATCATATCGGCTTCGCGTAGAATAGCTTTATCCCTGTAGTCCGAAGTGTTTTCCGGTGCAAACCTGAAACGGTTCTCTCTTTCACCCAATGATGTTGGAGGAAGCAAACCGGAAACATAACTGAACATAATATCTCTTGTTGTAAGATCCACATAAATTAACTGCTGAACTCCTGACAACGTAGAAGCCGATGCATTTAATTGAAAGCTGTTTCTGTACTCAGGCGGCTGGTTATCGAGTACATGATAATTATTGTTTGATAAATCGTATGTAACCGCTTTCGAAGAAAACGGCTGAACATTTAGTGTAATATAAAGCTGACTACCCGAAGCATCCTTTACACCGGGGAAAACAATATTCAAACTTACCTCATCGCCCGAAGGGTTATCGACGGACAGATCGATAAAGCCCTGTAAAAACACGGCGCTATCTATTTCCGCACCGTCGGGAAAAGGAATGTAAAGCGTAACCTGCTGCGAATCGGTTAACACGGGAACATCGGTAACGGAAGAAGTTCCGTTTAG
>JAJRSV010000145.1 GCA_024278655.1 Bacteroidota bacterium
CCAACCTAAAAACATCAGTTACGAATATCTCCAGACACTTCCTTTAAAACTCAAATCTGTTATTGAAGCAAAGCACACTTACGTTTCCGAAACTCCTTATCTGCAAAAAGGTGAGATTACCGATACTTACATCACTAAAGACGGAATTAAAAAAGAAGTAACAAGCACAGCAATAAACAAAGTTGAAAACGGTAAACTTAAATGCATCGTTACCAAACCGGGTGAAACTGTAATTCATCAGGGAAAATACCTGGGGAACAACACAATCGTCTGGCAAAGAAAGGTTGAAAATCCGAAACGAATAGAATATTTCTACGAAACGGTTGACAGTCTGCATTACAAAATTATCGGCTGGGGTTACTACGGAAACGACGACCCCAATCTCACTCCCCGCACCTGGTTTTATGGTGATTACAAAAAAATGTAGCTCGAAGCGCAGCTTCGACGCCTGAAACAAAAGACAAAGTAATAATGCCAAAACAACCATATTTTAATTCACGAAGCTTCGCTTCGTGCTACAACTTTTAATTTTTCTCTTGACAAACACCCCCCGTAACCACTTAAATTGATAATGAAATTAAAATAAAAATACGAGAACCATTATGGAACAATTAAGAGAAATAAAAACACTTAAAAAGCATCTTCATTACCTAAAAGGACAGATTGACGGCATCGAAAAGATGATAGACCGCGGTGAAGACTCGAATGATATTTATATTCAGTTCAAAGCGATTGAAGGGACACTGCACAAAACAATTTATGTGCTGTTGGAGGATATTTTAAGGAAAGAATTAGCGCAAAAAATTGTTAAGGTGGTAAATGCATGTCCCGGCAATTGCGAGGATGCCGAAAAAATTGAATTTGCGAAAAAAGAATTCCCGAATATGGAAATAAAAAAAGTTGCATCGATCATTGCCGAAATGGATGTAATCGAGGAAAAACTAAAAAAACTTAATGAGGGCAAATAAAAATTTTTAAAATGACTTGACAAACACCCCCTTCTAAGAATAGAATGTATTAAGTCATTTATAAATCAAAAATTGAAGGAGTAAAAAAATGAAAGTGGAAGTATTCACAGCAGGATGTAAGTTCTGCAATAACGTGGAAACACAGGTAAAGGAGGTTGTTGCCGGCAATCATGAACTGGTAATTTATAACCTTGGAAATACTGATACATACGATGAATATTCGAAAAAAGCAGAGGCATACGGAATCAAAACCCTGCCTGCCGTTGTTGTCGACGGAAGTTTACTTTCCTCTTGCAAACAAAACGGATTTAGAAAAGAACAATTAGTTGCCGCATTGTCGTAAATTGTTTTTGAATTACCGGAAGCAAACATATCGTAAAATAAAGCACGCGGGAAAAGATTGACAATGAATATACATCGGCGAATAATAATCTTCTTATTTCTGCTAATGTATTCTCTTGTGGCAACTGCCCAACAGAAAGCAACCATCATCGGCTATGTGAAAGATGCTGAAACCGGAGAGCCGTTGGTCTTTGCAAATGTTTTAATACAGGGAACGAATAAAGGTACAACAACCGATGAGAACGGCTTTTACGAGTTGAAGAATATTGCTCCCGGTGAATACAAAGTGGAAGTAAGAATGACAGGATACAAAAAGCAAATAAGAGGTTTAACAATTAAAGATGAAAAATTCGTTCAATTGAATTTCGGTCTTGTTACGGAAATAATAGAATTGGAAGAGGTAACTGTGGAAGCGAGCAAGACAATTGACGAACTGCAAACGGTGAAGATAAACTCAACAGATATTATGAAACTTGCTCCAACAACAACGGCAGATATCTTGAAAGAGATTCCCGGCATATCTACATCCCGGGCAGGAAGTTGGGGAACAAAACCCTACATTCAAGGTATGACCGATTCCCGTGTGCTTGTTTTTATTGACGGTGTGAAAACCAATCAGGCATGTCCGATGGGAATGGATGCCTGTACCGCAACTATCGAACCGGATATGGTTGAAAACATTGAAGTGCAACGGGGTCCCGGTTCGGCGCTTTACGGTTCGGGCAATATGGGCGGCGTAATTAATATTTCATCGTTGAGTTCAAAATACTCAACGAGTCAGCTATTTAAAACGAAGATAAACTTTGCCGGTAAATACGAAAGCGTATCGAATTCACGAAGCGGAACAATCTCTTTCAGTGGTGGAAATAAGCGGTTCGATTTTCTCGGTGGTTTTAGCGGTGGACTACACGATGATTATAACACAAGCCGCGGCGTAATTGAAAACAGCGGGTTTAAGTCAGGCACGGCTCAACTTAAAGCACGTTATCGACCGGCATCCGATCAGGAATTATTTTTAACTACTCAAATCTACAGAGCTAAAGACATCGGCTGGCCTGCTGCGAATACAATTATTCCAACCGAAAAGAGAGATACGTATGCTTTGAACTATTCTGTTTATAATGTTACCAGTGAACTGCAAACAATTAAAGCGCATATCTCATATTCACCTATGTTTCATAATATGATTAACTATTTGCCAGACAACAGTCAATATGTCGGAGATTCGAGAACCAATTCTATTAATGCTAATGTTGATGGTTACTGGTCTTTGGGAAACAGAAATAATTTAACTACCGGTTTGTTTTTCAGCTACTGGAAGATGAATGCTTCAAGCAGCATCATTGAAGCAGGAAACGAAATAGCATCTCTGGATATTATACCCAACTCCTCGATCAGTGAGGCAGATATGTTTATTCAGGATGAGTTTAAAGTTTCAAGGTATTTTAAGCTTACGGGTGGAATAAGAGCCAACTATATCTATTCGAAAGCTGAAGACAATACACTATCGGATCTTTCACAGATTGAATTACAATCGGATGAATTTGTGTTGACCGGTTCGGTAGGATTACAGTATAATCTTACACAAAGCATATATCTTTTTGCTTCGGTAAATAAGGGCTTTAAAGCTCCCACGCCGGTAGAGCGTTATATATCGGCTCCAATGGTAGACGGATTTTACCGGTTCGGTAATCCGTTGCTAACATCCGAATCGAATATAAGCAAGCGAATAGGTTTAAAAGGAATGAAAAACAGATTCAACTGGAGTTTTGAACTCTACCATAATAGTCTTTCGGATTTAATTTCGGCAGAAGTAAATCCCGGTTTAGAAAGCCCCATACCCGGATTACGAGGAGTAAAGCAATTTGTAAATATAACCGAAGGCATTATTGCAGGCGGAAGTTTAGCTGTCGGTTATTACATTACTCAAACTTTATCGTTGAATGCAAGCATTTCTTATGATTGGGGAGAGAATACGGAATTGGATGAACCGCTGCCGGGTATCGCTCCGTTTCAATCGAACGTAAAGCTTGCGTACAATAATATTAACGATGGTTACTGGGTGGAAATCGCGGGAAGATTTACGGCTGATCAGAACCGGTATGCCGAACGTTACGGTGAGATTTACACTCCCGGTTACGCTGTGTTCGATATTAAGGGAGGATGGAAAGTAACAAAAGATACTGAACTGTCAGCCGGTATTAAAAATCTGTTCGATAGATATTACCGCGATCATCTGAACAAAGCATTAATACCCGAACCCGGGAGAAATCTTTATGTTAGAATAAGTTTCGGAATACCGGTTTCCGGGTTCAGAAGTAACGAGATTGATTTTAAGAACACAAAGCAGGTTGAGCTAGCGATAGAAGGTATGGCTTGCCGGTTTTGTGTTCAAACTATTACCGAACGGCTGAATAACTTGTTGGGTGTTGTATCCGTAAATGTTAGTCTAAAGGATAAAACCGCCTGGGTAATTATCCGTGAGGGTGAAGTTTCACTCGACGATTTGCTGCGCACAGTGGACAGAGCCGGATTTAAAGCATCATTTGTTTCAATAGAGCCGGTAAAGGAAAAGTGAAGATGAAAACAATATTTAGATTAATTCAAATAGTTACACTTGTTGTATTTACTACGATTTATATCAGGGCACAAGGTCCGCCCATCTTTTCCGATTCACCTTTACTGTTAGGACTTGACGGTGGCGGCATAAGAACATTCGGCAAATATATTTCAACCGAAGCAGGACAAACCTACATTCAGCCGCTTGTTGTTCCGTTTAATATTACAACCGATTTTCAGATAGGCGGAATTCAACCGTACGTTTTTCAATCTCCTGCAAACGGTGAAACTCAATCGGGATTCGGAAACTTTACTTTGTTCGGTAAGTATTCAATTATCCAGATTGACGGAAAGGCAAAAACATTCCGAGCGCTGCTGAAGTACACGCAAACATTTACAACAGGTGCTTCAAACGTAAGTGTTGATGCAAGTGCATCGCAGCTTGCAATTGTTACGGGATATATTACAATCAAGTACGGTATTTACGGAACGGTCGGTTATACTTTTGTGTCGAACAACTCGCCTGATAACTTGATTTACAACTTTGCTTTTGGTTATCCATTGCTGCCGCAAAAGTATCCCCCTTTCCAGTTAAACCTGTTTTTAGAATTAAACGGCTCACATACTTTTGATGTTAACAAGCACTTGCTGTTTATCTCGCCGGGATTGCAGTTAATAACATCAAGTGTGTTTTTAATAGAAAGCGGTGTGCAGATTCCCGTTATTGATGACAGGAATACTACCGGCTTTGCATTTACACTCGGTATCAGGTATTTATTTTTCTAACTTAATAAAGAGATAAGCGATGAAAAACATTATTAAAATATTTGTGGTTCTTCTTCTGTTTGGAGTTTCAACTTCCCTTGCCCAAACAAACGAAATTAAAGTACGGGTTGATGGACTTTCCTGTCCCTTTTGCGCTTACGGTTTGGAGAAAAAGCTTAACGAATTGGAAGGAGTGGAAAATATAAACATTAATCTCGAGGAAGGATTGGTTACACTGCAAGTAAAAGATAGCGTAAAAATTTCAGAAGAAGATATTGAAACGAAGATTGAAGATGCGGGATTCACACCGGGAGAAATTGTGTACTCAAAAAAAGATGAACAACCCGGAAAGAACGACTAAATGAAAATAGTATTATCTCTTCTGCTTATCGGTTTGTTCATTTTGGTTTCGTGTAAAAATTCAGGGGACGATTCCAAACAAACAGTTAAAGAGTGGCGGTTCCAAAAGGAAATAAAGTTTGATGACATTGCGCCAACCGGTTTGCAAACGGACGGAGAACATCTCTGGATATCGGATGCAAAAAACAATCGGGTTATCAAAAGTGATTTAAGCGGAAACGTTTTGAATATATATGCCGGAATCAAACGCCCGATGCATCTTTCTGTTTACAACTCAAAAGTTTACGTGCCCGAATATCTGACAGATAAAATAAAAATTATAAACGGCGATGAAATCGAAGAGTTCCCGCTGAAAGAAAAACCTGATGCGCCTGCAGGTGTTTTTGTTAATGACAGCTTAATTGCAATTGCTGATTTTTATAATCATCGGATAATTTTACAAAGAGGGAATAATGTGTTGTTTATTGGAAAAGAGGGTCACAAAAAAGGCGAACTCTATTATCCTACCGATGTTTCAATTGCAAATAATAAAATTTATGTGGCAGATGCATACAATAACCGCGTGCAGGTATTTGATATTAATGGTAACAGCTTGAAAGTAATCGGGGATAAGGATAAGATTAATGTGGCAACAGGAATTGAAGTAACCGGCAACAATATTTTCGTAACGGATTTTGAAGGAAGTAGAATATTGATTTATAAGCTCAACGGGGAATTACTTCAAATAATAACCGTTCATCTCAACAAGCCAACCGATATATCAGTTTATAAAAATGTAATGTATGTTACTAATTTCAACGGAAGCAGCATATCAATATTTAAAAAATTGTAGGTCGAAGCGGAGCTTCGACAACAAACACAAAAACGAAGCTGCAGAAAATTTGGTTCACGAAGCTTTGTTTCGTGTTACAATTATTTTTTAAGTTTGTTATCTGTAGGTCGAACAGTCTGTTCGACCTACAAATGACCTACAAATGTATGAGAAATTGGAATGGTAAAGAATAAAACATATTACCGAAGAAACCTTCCGCATTACCAACCGCCCGGTTATACATTTTTCGTTACCTATCGATTGGACGGTTCGTTACCGGTTGAAACAATAAAGAAGTTAAAAGCAGAAAGAGAAAAAGAATTAAGAAAAATATCGGGATATGATAATAAGAAAATCAGGTACGAGAAGTATAAAGAATATCAAAAAATATACTTTGGCAAGTTTGATAAATTACTCGACGGTTCAAACTACGGACCGCATTGGTTAAAGAATGAAGAAGTAGCTAATACAGTTAAGGAATTAATTCATTCTTTCGATAAAAAATACTATGAATTAATTTGCTATTGTATAATGCCGAATCATGTTCATCAGGTGTTTACACCAACAAATATTTATATCGATAGATTGAAAGAAAGTTTAACCGAAGCTAACGCTTCGGTTTACATTGTTACTAAAATATTACAAGATTTGAAATCAAAAACAGCTCTGAAAGCCAATAAAATCCTGAATCGTACCGGTACATTCTGGCAGCATGAAAGTTATGATCATGTAGTAAGAGATGATAAGGAATTAAAGCGAATAGTTGAGTATGTTCTGAATAATCCAGTTAAAGCCGGGTTATGTAAAAAGTGGGAAGACTGGAAATGGTGCTATTGTAATTTTGATTTGCTTGTATGATATTGTAGGTCGAAGCGAAGCTTCGACAATTGATATTACAATATAACATCTGAAAATATACTTCACGAAGCTTCGCTTCGTGCAACAAATTTTAAGTGGTGGCACCGCCGCAGCTTGAACCGGAACCTGCAGTGCAGCCGTAACAATGCTGTCCCGTTACAATTCTTCTTCCTTCTATTAACGATGCGTTATAATCTTTTATATGTTTAGGCGCATCGTCAATCAAACCGAGCTCTAACATTTGATTAAAATCGCAGTCGAATAATCGTCCGTTCCATCCAACGGACAAAGTGAACTTACACATTACACCAATCGCGGCAGCAGGGTTAAATGCATCAACTAATTTTTGCATATAGCTTTCGTAGTTGCCAGATTGCAAAAGGTAATCGAGATAACGGCTAATGGGCATATTTGTAATTGTATAAAGATTGTTAAACACAATTCCGAAGTTATCCCGGAGTTCACGTTTGTAGTCTCTTTCCAACTCTTCCTGCGATGGAGGCAAAAAAGCACCAACAGGATTATAAACGAGATTAAAAATCAATCCCGTTTCTTCTTTACCGTAACCCAATTCGTTTAATCTTTTAATTACGGCAATCGATTTGTCGAATACACCATCGCCTCGCTGGCGGTCTGTAAAAGATTTTTTATAATACGGCAGCGAAGATACAATCTCTACTTTATGATTTGCCATAAACTCTGCATAATCGGCGTAACCGTTTGTTTCAAGAATTGTAAGATTAGAGCGCACAATCACATGCTTGTTAAGCTTTTTTATTTTATCAACGAACCATTTGAAATTGGGATTCATTTCGGGTGCACCGCCTGTTAAATCGACTGTGGGAATATCGTTGTTTGCAAGAACATCAAGACAGTATTGCATTGTTTCCTTTGTCATTATTTCTTTGCGGTCGGGACCGGCATCGACGTGGCAATGCTTGCACACCTGGTTACACATCTTGCCAACGTTTACCTGCAGTATTTCAACCTTGCCTGCACGTAAAGGTCCTTCGCCAACTATTTCAAACTTTTCATCGAAATGCGGGAAGCCGTTCGAATTGTTTATTATTTTTAACTGCTCGTTAGCATCGGCTAAATTTTCGCCGAAAGCTTTCATGCTTTTATGTCTTGCCTGCATTTAAATCCTTCTGAATTACATTGTTAATTTTTCGTTTACGTTTTTCATCTGAACTCCGTGAACTAACGAAGCGCCTCCGCGTATTGCACTTGCAACGTGCACGGCTTCGGTCATCTGCTCAAGGTCGGCGCCTTTTTCCAGGCTCGCCTGCGTGTACGCATCGATACAGTAAGGACACTGAATTGCGTGAGCAACCGCAAGTGCAATAAGCGATTTCTCCCGCTCGCTCAATGCTCCTGCTTTGAACACTGCACCGTACCATTCGTTGAATTTTTTCCAAAGCTCCGGTGCACCTTCGCTTATGTCTGCAAATTTTTTTAAATCTTTTGGATCGTAATATGTATCCATAATATTACCTCTGAATAAATTGAATGTGGAAGTAACCGATAATTAATTATTTGTTTGAATAGAGTTTTGCAAGTGGATTACTTTGCAGGCGGAGGTCGCTGGTAAATGCGCCGGTATGTTTTTACGGCATTATAAACAATTGAGTTTATTTGCAGGAATATAATATAAATTGTTATCAGTTCTTTTAGATAAAGGCAAAACTGCAAATGAATTGTTTTACAGCTTTCGACCCACTCAATCAAATCATTTTTCGAATCGATATCGTTGAGCTGCGGAAGCAAGGAATACGAATAACCGGAATTTTTAATGTTGAATAACAACTGCTTTAAAACACTCCCGGAGTACCAGTGAATATTATCATAAATTTTTTCATCGTTGTTTTTTACACCGAGTAGATAAAAACCGCCGTCAACAGACGGACCGACAACAAAATCATTTTTGTCAAAACAACGGAACGATTGCACAATCAATTCGGGTGAAATATCGAGACAATCGCTGCCGACAATCAATACTTCATCGTACGATTTGGAGAAAACAGTCGATAGCGTGTTCTTGAACCGTTCATCGAAGGTGCTGCCTTCCTGTGTTATCTTTGTTGTTCCGTCGTAAGTAACAGAGCCGGTCGATGAAATAATCAGATCGAAATCAAGTTCCTCTTGTGAAGCTTTCAATACTTTTAAAGTATGATTGAACAACGACTTTAAAATTTCCGTATTCTTCGCGGGTTCATCGTACAGCTTTTTCCGGAACGATTCCCTGTTGGGAGATAACGAAAAAAGCACTACTGCGCGGTTAATATGTTTTGTGTTTTCAGTCAATTGTTCAAATCGGTTTCGTTGATGAATTAATTATCATTTATAATTTATCATTTTTATTTTTTCGCTGCAATCGATTACTGTTTGTTAAGTGCCCAGTCGTATTTCATATATTTTATAGTAACATCATTCTCTTTCAGGAATTTTGCATCGTTATCGTTCATAAAATGAATTGCTGTATTCTTTAGCGAGCCGTACTTTTTAACAAAATTATCTTTGAACCATTTGAATATTTCGGATAAGTATAATACTTTTTTCTCACGGTCTAATTTGTTTTTCGATTTGTCGTTCATAAACACGCGTCCGTTCTCTTCAAGCTGTTTATAAACCGAGCTTCCGTCGTAAGCTTTTTGCAGCAGTATCGGACAACTCATTCCGGAGCAAACCAAACCGAAATGTACGAGTACCGGTTCGATTTTGAAGATGTAATTGTATTCGAGTCCGTTAAGAGTTTCTTCAACCCCGGCAAATTTAAATCTTATCTTATCGAAAAATCCATCAACATCCATCGAGGATTTAATAGGCGAGTGATCCAGAATATTTTTTATTACCATTGCATTGTAAGCATTAATGTAAAAAGCCAGCTTATCTGCATCGGATAATCTGCTTATGTCGGCATTTTCAATGCTGTGCAAATATTCCGCGAACTGTTTATTGTTTTTGAAGCCGTCGTAGTTTACCAATCCTTCTTCGTTTACATTTGCTTTTAAAAGTGCATCGAATTTTGAATGATCGAATTTGTTTTGCTGTGCGTTAATTAATGAAGTGAATATAAATATCGCAGTAATTATTGAGAATATATTTTTCATCCGTTTCCTTTTCTTAAAATTATTTAACGGAAATATCAGGATTTAATAAGCTAAAGTCAGCAGTGAAATGAAGAAGTGTCAGTATCGTTACACTTTATTTTGCCGGCGCACAACAGCGTTGCCTTTTTTAACCAACATAATACCGGAGAAGATTAAAACGGCGGCGAAGAGTATGTTAATAGATAGCTCTTCATTTAAAAAATACCAACCGAGCACAAGGGCTATAATGGGATTTATGTATGCATAAGTTGAAACAAGCGACAGAGGTAAATGCTGAATTGCATAAATGTAAGAAGCATAACCGAAAATGGAACCGAAGATAACCAGATAAAGAATTGCGAAAAATCCGGTTTGTGATAAATGAAACTCTGTGTGTTCGCCGAGCAGCAATCCGAGTGAGGTTTGCAGTGCTCCTGCAATAAGCATTTGAATAGATGCACCCATCATCGGGTGAACGGAAATCTTTTTATACTTCGAGTAAATGCTGCCGAGCGACCAGGAAATAACCGCACCCATCAATGCAAGTGCGCCGATAAGATAATCGGACTTAATGAAGTTTTCAAAATCTCTGCCGAAGATGAGGAAGACACCGGAGAGTCCGAGAATCAATCCGAAGAAAATATACTTATTGAATTTAGGTCCTTTGGGAAGAAGCGATTCGAAGCCGACCATCCAGAAAGGAAGTGTTGTTATCAGCAGCGCGGTAAGTCCGCTTGGTATCCATTGTTCGGCTACAACCACCAAACCGTTTGCAATACCTAACAGTGCAATTCCAACAACAGCAAGATGCTTTATTTCATTTTTCGGAGGTAGCTTGTTGCCCATCAAACGCTGGACCGTCACGAGAATCAATCCGGCGGCAATCCATCGCAATCCGGCAAACAACATCGGCGGTAAATCGGTAACACCTATTCTTATCGCAAGATAAGTAGTGCCCCAGATTATACAAATTGCAATCCAGGCGATGTATGCTTTTAATTTTGTTTTATCCAATAGAATTAAAAATGTTTTTAACGACCGGTAAAATTACATTTATTATATGTTAAAAACTTAAAGCGCATTTTGTTTTGTTGCTTGAAATGAAACTAAAGAACATTACGAAGATTTTTGAGTTGATAAAAACTCCCCTCCCGAAAAAAAGAGGGGAGCAAAAAAATGGTAAAATTAATGATGGTGATGATGTCTGTGTTCGCAGCAATCCTCCAATTCCTTCTCTTCAAGTTCACCTTTTATAAATTTGTTGATTGCCTCATCAGCATACTTTTCATCTGTAATTATCGGTTGAATGCCGTTTGCTTTAAGCTCATCAATAATTCTCCATCCGCCCGATTTGAAGATGAGATAGTTGCAATCGGAAAGCCCTTCAATTAATCTCTGATGACCATGTCCGTGTCCGCCATGGTGATGATGTTCGTGGTGGTTAGGACCATGACCGTGATGAGTAAAGTTGTTTTCCCTGTATTCTTCATAAAGGACTTTATCGTTCTCAATCGTATAAATTAAAAATCCTCTTACTCTTCCCAGGTGTCCTGCAACTGTTTTTTTATTGTTTGTTGCTACTGCTGCTTTCATTTTATCCTCCTTCCGATTTTATTAAACAACTCCGGCACGTGTGAATCAAATCCAACCTCTGCCGCAATGCCTGCAATATCCCTTTTGAGTTACAATTGTTTTCTCATCGGGATTTTCATTTATGCGTATGGCTTTGCCGTTCAATATTCCGTCGGCTACTTTTTCGCGTGCACTGCTTACAATTCTTCCGAATGTTGCTCTCGATATTTTCATCTTCGCGGCGGCTTCTTCCTGAGAGTATTTCAGTAAATCAGCCAAACGCAACGCTTCCAGTTCATCACGGTCTAACACTATCTCTTTCAAGCTGTGCATAGGTATTCCGCGCGGCTTAAAATAATAGACCTCGGGATTGCATCTAATTCTTCTCTGTTTTCTTGGTCGTGCCATTTTATTCCTATTAATAATTATGAGCATATGCTCATAACAAACATAAAGTCTTTTTTAATAAGTGTCAATGGTAAAAGTAGTATTGTTATTTATAACGAATTAAATGTTCGGGAATTCTTTCATTTCCTTAAGCGATTATATAATTTTGAGCATTCGAACGAGAAGATTTATTCATTGAACCAGGAGAAGAAAAATGACAACCATAGTAGATATTATTGGAAGAGAAATTTTAGACTCGAGAGGGAACCCGACCGTTGAAGCCGAAGTACTTTTGGAAAGCGGTGTGATTGGAAGAGCAGCCGTACCGAGCGGCGCATCTACAGGTGAGCACGAAGCGGTTGAACTGCGCGACGGCGATAAAGGCAGATACAACGGCAAGGGAGTTTTGAATGCGGTAGAAAATATTAATGAAAAAATAGCCGATGAATTAATTGACTTTGACGCAGCAGACCAGGCATCGATTGATCAGTTTCTTATTAACCTTGACGGAACCGAGAACAAATCAAACCTTGGTGCAAACGCAATACTTGCTGTTTCGCTTGCCTGTGCAAAAGCTGCCGCCGAAACGTTGGGACTACCGCTTTACCGTTACATCGGAGGAACCAATGCCAAAACCTTACCGGTTCCAATGATGAACATCCTCAACGGAGGCAAGCATGCAGATAACAATGTTGACTTCCAGGAGTTTATGGTTATGCCGGTTGGTGCCCCGAACTTTGCCGAGGCATTAAGAATGGGCTCCGAAACATTTCATGCATTAAAATCTGTTTTAAAGCAAAAGGGTTACAACACTGCTGTGGGCGATGAAGGCGGGTTCGCCCCAAACCTAAAATCGAATGAAGAAGCAATCGAAGTTATACTCGAAGCTATAAACAAGACCGGCTATAAAGTAGGCGATGAAATTGCAATTGCAATTGACCCGGCAGCGAGTGAATTCTTTTTGAAAGAGAAAAACGCTTATCATCTTTTCAAGTCGGCACCGGGTAAGGAAATATCGATTGAAGAAATGGTTGATTTCTGGGCTGACTGGGTAAGCAAGTATCCGATTGTTTCATTAGAGGACGGACTTGCAGAAGATGATTGGGACGGATGGAAAATATTAACCGAAAAGCTGGGTGATAAAATTCAGATTGTCGGCGATGATATTTTCGTTACAAATACCGAAAGGTTGGCAAAAGGAATTGAGATGGGCGTTGCCAACTCGATATTAATAAAGGTCAACCAGATTGGAACGCTGACCGAAACACTCGATGCAATTGAAATGGCAAAAGTAGCCGGTTACACAAGTGTAATCAGTCACCGTTCAGGTGAAACCGAAGACACTACAATTGCCGATATTGCCGTTGCCACAAATGCCGGACAGATTAAAACCGGTTCCGTTTCGAGAACCGACAGGGTTGCCAAATACAACCAGCTACTCAGAATTGAAGAAGAATTGGATACTACGGCAGTTTTTCCCGGATTAGCGGCACTTAATTATAGCGGATAATTATTAAAGCCCGCCCTAAAATGGCGGGTTTTTTTAATTTTCTGAGTAATTTCATATTCCGACATATCTACAACTATTACCTGTAAAATTTACAACTCCTTTTACATATATTTCGTTTAATACGGTTCAATTTAACGACATTTTTGGCACCATTTTTCTTTATAACAATGCAAAACCGAAATAAATTGTAAAATTGTATTAACAGATATTAGAGGTAATTATGAAAAATTCATTACGGATTGCAAGATTTACTATCTTCTGTTTGATAACAGTATTCTTTCTAACAGGTAATGTTGTCGCTCAGAACGTAGAGGTATCTGGCGCCGGAGCCACACAGGTTAACGGGATTTATATATTGGTAGGTTCGTATAACGGAGCTAATAAATATGTTCAGGATGTTCCTATCACACAAACTCAGCATATAATTTATTATAACGCAACAAATAAGACCTGGTATATTTCTGCTCTGGAAACTCCCGATAATCCACTATATATTGTTCAGCAAACTTTTCCATCTGTAACTCCACCCCCATCGGGATGGACTCAAACTTCAAGATTGCTTGAACCCGCGCCTACAGTTAACGACACACCGCTGCCGGTTGAATTGACTTCTTTCAGTGCAAGAGTTAACGGACAGACAGTTGTTCTTGACTGGCGCACCGAGACAGAAGTAAACAACTACGGCTTTGAAATTGAAAGAGCTGTTAATCCGCGCCAGGACCAGAAAACCTGGTCGGTAATTGGATTTGTGGAAGGAAACGGAAACAGCAATTCACCTAAAGTATATTCTTTTGTCGATGATGACATTTCAGGTGCTAACGTTATTTACTACAGACTGAAACAAATTGATAATGACGGCACGTACGATTACTCGCAGGAAGTTGAATTAGACATTACTTCCCCGGCAGGTTTTACTCTCGAACAAAATTATCCGAACCCGTTTAATCCTTCAACGAAAATTCGTTATAAATTGGCAGAAGGTTCAAACGTAAGTCTTGTAGTATATAATGTTCTTGGAAAAGAAGTTGCGCAGTTAGTAAACGGTTATCAGTCCGAAGGTTCTTACAGCGTAATATTCTATGCCGACAATCTGCCCGGCGGAATTTATTTCTACACACTTACAACAGATAGATATTCGAAAACAAACAAGATGCTGTTACTCAAATAAACACAGCGCCCACTCACATTAAAGCCGGTCTTTTGTACATCTTAGCAGACCGGCTTTTTTATTTTAAACCTATAAGCTAAAGAATCTGTTAAAAACAGTCCCTGATTGATTTTTACATAACGGTTTTATAGAGCTTAATTTTAAAAAACGTATATTGCGAAAAATTTTAATCCATTCTGATAGATTAAATCCGAATTTATAAAAGTAACTTTAGGAAAATTGTTTGAAGACTACCATCATGGTTATTATAACTGTATCCTTTTTATTCTTAATTTCAGATGAAATTAAAGCGCAATATTTAACCGCATCCATAACAGAGACACCCGTTGTAAATATAGGAGCCGAATACTTTCCGCTCGATACAGTAACCACACTTTTATATGAATCCACGTTCGGTGAAACAACTTGCACTACACGCTTTAACGGCAAAGGTTATATGCAGGAGTTCAGGTCGGATGATTTTGAGATGTATCAGTTGATTAATATAATCGATGATAAGTTCTCGGTTATAAGTCTGGATCAGGAAATTGATGTGTTCTTATTTATTACTCACAGCATCTCGGTTACTTACAGCGAACCCGCCGAACTGGTTTCACTTCCGCTGTTAAAAGATGAAGAGTGGACATGGACAGGAATAGAATACGTTGATGACAATGTCGATACGGTATTTATTTCTACGGTATACTCAACCGATGAAGTGATAACCACGGAAGCAGGTGAGTTTAATTGTAAAAGGGTAGATTATGTTATCAGAAAGAGTTCGGGAAAAGTTACCAGGTACAAAGAATGGAGAGCTCCCGGAGTAGGACTGGTAAAATTGGAAGCTGTTCTCGACCCGAAAGGATTTGCGGGAACAATTCAAAGTCTTTTAGGTTACGATGAAATTTATTTTACGTTGAAGGCAATCCGCTAAGCAAATCCGTTGATGAAACAATAAATCATTTTAGTATTTTACGCCGGTTAGAATTTTTCTTTCATTAATCTGTACGGATAGTCTTGTTTGGTGAACTGATTGCTCTGCTTACGGCATTTCTTTGGTCCGGAACATCATTTGCATTTACGGAAGCATCGAAAAGAATCGGCTCGCTTCAGTTAAATGTTTCGCGGATGTCGCTTGCACTCATTTTTCTTTTTATAATCATAGCCGTATTTCAGTTTCCGCTGCAGCTTTCAACCGAACAGTATTACCTGCTTATAGCAAGCGGTTTTGCCGGATTGGTGTTCGGCGATTCATTTCTATTTAAATCATTTCAGCTAATTGGTGCCCGGCTTGGGATGCTGCTGATGGCATTAGCTCCCGCAATCAGTTCGGTGCTCGCTTTTATCTTCCTCGATGAAAATCTTTCCCTTATTTCAATTGTCGGTATAGCTGTTACATTAACGGGAATTGTTCTCGTTGTTCTGGAAAAGGATGCAGATAAAAAATCGATTATTAAAATAAGCGGACTTGGTGTACTCTTTGGTTTGTTTGCTGCACTGGGGCAGGCATCGGGACTCGTGCTTGCAAAAGTTGCTTTCGAGATTGGTGATGTAAACGGGTTTGTTGCAGCGTTTGTTCGGTTGTTTGCCGCAGTTGCAATTATTCTTCCGGCAATGGTTCTTTTAAAAAGATTCCGAAATCCTTACAAGGTTTTTAAGAATGATGCCAAAGCATTCAAAGCTACTATTATAGGAACAATACTGGGCCCTGTATTGGGAATAACAGGCAGTTTGATTGCCATTACATACACGAAGATAGGAATTGCATCGACGTTAATGTCAACTATGCCTGTTATAATGCTTCCGATATCAAAATATTATTACAAAGAAAATATAACCTGGCGGGCTGTATTGGGAGCTGTAATAGCTGTGGCAGGTGTTTCCATTCTGTTTTTATCTTAAGTGTAAAATTAAACTTTAAACTATTTCCCTTTCAGTTAACCTTTTCTACAGCACTGAATATTTTTGGTATTTCGATTGTGAAAATAGTTTGCAACATTTTGTTTGAAACAAAGTACACCTTTCCGCCCAGGTATTGCTCAACAAAAAGTTTTACGCTGTAGGTTCCGATACCTCTTCCGTAGTTTCCTTTTGTGCTGAAAGAACGCTGGAATATTTGCATTTGAATATTTAAAGGAATAACGCCGTTATTCTTTACATTCAAATATATACTATCATTGGTTTGGTCTGCATAAACAATTACCGGTTCTCCATCTTTAACTGCTTCGAGAGCGTTTTTAACCAGGTTGCCTAACGATCGCAAAAGCAAATTTTCCTCGGTTTCAATTACAGCATCTTTTTCCAACGGTTTTACTTCTATCGTTTTTCCTTTTGCTACTTCGTGATCAAGATAAATTTCCTTTACTTTTGTAATGATTGAGTTAATACTTACCGGCTTAGGGTTGACCTCTAAATTTCCGTTTTCTGCATAAAGCAGGTCACGCTGGAATTGTATTTCGCTTATCAACTGGTTTGATGAAGTAAGCAGCATCTGCGAAAATTCGTTAAACTCATCCGGGTCCTGAATTTGAGGTAGTATAGTTGCAATACCGTTTATAGCCGATGCGGTGTTCAGAACATCGTGGAAAAATATTCTTTCCAGCATCCGGCGCTTTTTCTCGTCCTCAATGTTTTTAATTGAAAACAAAGTATAGTATTTGTTGTCTATATGTAAAAGTGAAGAAAACACTTTAAGATTTAGTGCCGCTTCACCTTTTCCGGTGTCTACGGTTATACGGCATTCACCCGAGCAGTTAAGCATGGATTCCCTGCTGTACTTATTGCATTTACCGGCACCGCATTCGGTACAGAATTTTGAAGTACCGCAACCGGCGGGCATTTCGAACGCATGTATACAACGCAGCGCTTCGCCAATACGCTGACCGTAAATGGTTCCTTTATCGGACGGGTGTAATATGTTTACGGCTTTGCTGTTGTAAGCAACAATCTGGCGGTTCCAGTTTAAGATAACCACCAAATCCGGAAAACCTTCCAACAGTTGATTTATCAGGTTATTGTTTTTGAATAACTTTACATCTCTTTCGATTTCCTCTGTTGTGCTTCGGTCGGGAGTATCGTAAAAAGTTTCTTTGATTGTTATAGTTTCCATTACTTACCTTGAGATTTTAATATAGGAGCATAACCGGATAAACCCTGTAATGATTATCGAAATAAGGAGAACGCTCATAAAAATAATTCAGCCGTTCCATCGGGTTATCTCTGAATGATTTATCATTCTTTAATTTGTTGTAAAATTCATTTCGCAATTTCTCATCGTTGTTCAGCATTTCTTCGGCAAGCTTCTCCATTACGTACGGTTCAAAATATTCTTTTCTTTCGAAGATTGCGTTCATAAATCCCCATTTAACAAATGAGTCGCCGGCTTTTGGTTCTAAAAGATTAGCGATTACTCTTACTGTCCGCTGGTTTGTGAGTATAAGGAATGTACCGGCAGGTATGTTTACAGTTTCCTGATAAGTATCATATTCGAAGTTCACTCTTTGTCTGCCTTCGTAAGAAGTTTTTGAAAAATCAACACTCTTAAATTTCAAGCGGGTGACTTGCAAGAGTGTGTCTGCAGCAATTGTATCAACTAATATGCCATGGAGCAGCATCCTGTTTATTAAATATTTCCACTCTGCTGGTATTAAATAAGCCGATGGAATTCTAACCGAATCGGAAGTTATAACATCGTAGTAAAATTTTACTTTTAGGTCTTTCTTTTTGTTTGTGTAAACCAGTTTTTGGGAACCGGAAACTGCCGAAGAATCCAAATAATACTCGTAACCTTTCAGGTTAACCATTTTATACTTGTCAGAGTATTTGTAAGCTACAGGCAGGTAATTCTTTTCGTTAAAAAACTCTTCGATTGATTTTTCATCCGCCTCTTTGTTTAATCTTTTTAGTCCGGGTGCTTCGAGTGAAATAAATTCCATAACGGTTTCCAGTGCCGCCTTTGTAGAATATACTCTTTCTTTGTATGGTTTTATCATATGAGTTTCAATTAAAAGTGAAGGACGGTTTTGAATGGCGGCATACCCGGTTGAAAATCGCGGGGTGGCAGCCCAGTCAGTTATACCGTCATCCAAACCTTTACTCCAGTTTTTAAGACTGATATACGGTCGGATTAAAAATCCACGTTTGCTCACACCTCTTTCGAAATAAGGAATGAATTTATTCTTAAGCCATTCTGCAGTGCCGGAGTAAATGTTTGAGAACTTCTCAACGCCGTAAGTAATAGAGTATTGATAATCCGCTCCATCGGTTGTGTGAGTATCAATCATAAAATCGGGCAGCCATTCGGAGTAGAGTTTGAGCAATGCCTGCATTTCGGGTGCATCGGCTTTCAGCCAGTCGCGGTTCAGGTTTAAATTTTGTGCAGTGGTCCGCCATCCCATCTCTTCCGGTCCGTTCTGGTTTATGCGGTTATACCTGCTCATCCTTTCGTGTCCGTCAACATTAAAAATCGGCACAACAATAAGCGTTAAGCTGTCTATTAGATTTTCTTTTTCTTTTGTGATAAGAATTTCTCTCAACAGAAGCATACTTGCATCTTTTCCTTCAATCTCTCCCGAGTGGATGCCGTTGATTATCAACAGAACCGGTCTGTTTGATTTTGCCGATTCGGTTGGAGTAAAAGTTTTTGCCTTCGAAACAATCAGGTACTTTAGCTCTCTTCCCTGCGGCGAAATACCGAAAGTTTTCATCTCGGCATATTCGGACGAATCGGCGAGCATCCGGAAATATTCCATTGTTTCGTTGTAACGGGGCGTTGCGGTAAATCCGGATTGCTCAAAATATGTAATCCATGCAGGATTGTTTTGAGAAAATAAATTTCCGCTGAAAATTAATAGAAGGAATAAAAAAAACTTTTTCATAACATTGCTTCTGATTATTTAAACATAATTCAACTTTGAATGTTAAGAATAGGGAAAAAAGAACAAAAATTGAACATTTACTTAAGTCTTTCAGAACTTCTCAATATTTTATATATCTAAATAGTTGAGTGCCGGTTCGCACAAAATATTATGGGGAACGTAATTAGAATTTTTTTATCTAATAATATTTTATACATTTAACCATCATCAATTTTAGGAGTTACAATATGCAAATACCCGTAAAAGACCGCAGCAGTTATCTGAAGGGTTTGCTTGTTGTAGCCAAAAAAGACAATCAATTAGCCGAGCCTGAAAAAGAAATAATAAGAACAGTTGCCAGCCGCCTCGGTTTTTCACAAACTTTCTACGAATATACAATCAACAATCTTCTTGCTAACGAATACATTGATGAAGAACCCATAAAATTTTCCGATAAGATGATTGCAAAATCGTTTTTGATTGACGGCTTACGGTTAGCCGATTGCGATAACAAGCTTGACGACAGGGAGATAAACTGGCTTAAAGAAACCTGCGTTGCTAACGGTATCGACTTAAAATGGTTAGAGCAGAAACTGAATGAAGTTAAAACTTCTCCCAAACTGGTAACCGGTGCGGACTTTGCACTTTACACGCTCATCTGATTTTCTCCCCCACCGATTTTTTCCCTTCAACTTTTGTTGTTTACTCGCCTTATTTCTAATTTTAAATAATAATTAATAACTCTTTCTGATAAATGAACTCTTCAATATTCTAATCATAAGGATTTTATATGAAGAAAATGAAAGCCCTCGTAAAAAAGTATTCAAAACCCGGTTTGTGGATGGATGAAGTTCCCGTTCCCGAAATAGGTATCGATGACGTGTTGATTAAAATTCATAAAACTTCAATATGCGGAACCGATGTTCATATTTATAACTGGGATGAGTGGGCGCAAAAAACAATTCCGGTTCCGATGGTAATAGGGCACGAATACGTTGGCACGATTGAGGCAATAGGAAGCAATGTACACGATGTACGGATTGGCGAGCTTGTAAGCGGCGAAGGACATATAACCTGCGGACGCTGCAGAAACTGTCGTGCCGGAAGGCATCATCTTTGTCCAAATACAAAAGGCGTTGGTGTTAATCGTTCCGGTTGTTTTGCAGAGTATCTCGTTATTCCCGTTTCGAATGTTTGGCACTGCGACCCGAATATTCCTACCGATGTTTTATCTGTATTCGATCCGTTCGGAAATGCAACACACACCGCCTTGTCGTTCGATCTTTTGGGCGAAGATGTTTTAATTACAGGCGCCGGTCCGATTGGAATAATGGCAGCAGCAATTGCTAAACATGCAGGTGCAAGGTTTGTTGTTATTACCGATGTTAATCCCTACCGTCTTGAATTAGCACAGAAGATGGGCGTAACAAGAGCAGTGAATGTAACAAAAGAAAAGCTTCCCGATATTGTAAAAGAATTGGGAATGAGAGAAGGGTTCGACGTTGGCTTGGAAATGTCGGGCAATCCGCAAGCTCTTAACGATATGATTGAAGTAATGTTCCATGGCGGAAAGATTGCACTGCTTGGAATTCTGCCTTCAAGTGCTGCGGTTGACTGGGAGAAAATAATTTTTAACGGACTCACACTAAAAGGAATTTACGGGCGGCAGGTTTTTGAAACCTGGTACAAAATGCAGTCGATGGTCCAAAGCGGATTGGATATTACTCCGGTTATTACGCACCATTTTAATTACGAAGATTTTGAAGAAGGATTCGAGCTTATGAAATCCGGTAACTCCGGTAAGATAATTCTTAATTGGAGTGAATTATAATTGCTAAGATAAACCGATTGATGAAAAGACTGTGTGACTGTAAGACGATGAGACTTTGAGACTATTGGAATTGGAGATTATGTAACTTTGTAACAAGCAGCCCACAGTTTCAGAGACTGTGTTAGAATTAGCAATTTACATTAACACCGGAATTTATTCCGGTGATTTTAGGCGAAAAACACAACTTTCGTTAAACGGTTTTAACCGTTTTTCCGATTTTCACACAGTCTCTTTAACTGTAGGAATAAGGACAAAAAACGCATTAAATGTTTAACCGTTTCAACGGTTTTAAGAAGGTGCGAAACTAATTATACACTTTTATCATAAGAAACAAGTTGATTGAAAAAATCATTCTTGAAATTATAAAAAATAACAGGTGGTAAAATGACTGAATCAACAAAAAAATATTACAGCGATATTTTAACTTCCATCGAAAAGGAAGGATTGTATAAAAAGGAAAGAGTGATAACAAGCCCGCAGGCAGCAAAAATTGAAGTGATGGGCGGACAGGAAGTTTTGAACATGTGTGCTAATAATTATCTCGGTCTGGCAAATCACCCCGAAATAATTAAAGCCGCAAAAGAGAGTTACGATAAATGGGGTTACGGGCTTTCGTCGGTAAGATTCATCTGCGGTACGCAGCAAATACACAAAGAGCTTGAAGAAAAGATAACAGAGTTCCTCGGTATGGAAGATACGATACTCTACACTTCCTGCTTCGATGCAAACGGCGGATTGTTCGAAACCATTCTTACTGCCGAAGATGCAGTAATAAGCGATGAACTGAATCACGCAAGTATTATCGACGGAATTCGTCTTTGCAAAGCTCAAAGGTACCGCTATAAAAATAATGATATGAACGACCTCGAAGAGAAACTGAAAGAAGCAAAGTCAAACGGTGCAAAGCAAATGCTTATTGCTACCGACGGTGTTTTCTCGATGGACGGTTACATTGCCAACTTAAAAGGCATTTGCGATTTAGCCGATAAGTACGGTGCAATGGTAATGGTTGATGATTCGCACGCTGTAGGATTTATGGGCAAGCACGGTAAAGGAACTCACGAATATAACGATGTGATGGGAAGAGTTGATATTATTACAGGAACATTGGGTAAAGCATTAGGCGGTGCAAGCGGCGGCTATACTTCTGCACGTAAAGAAATTGTTGACTTGCTTCGTCAGCGTTCACGTCCTTATCTTTTTTCGAACACTGTTGCTCCTGCTATTATTGCGGCATCGCTTAAAGTGTTAAATATGTTAAGCGAAACAACCGAACTGCGCGACCGGCTCGAAAGCAATACTAAATACTTCCGTGAAAAAATTAAAGAAGCGGGTTTCGAAATTAAGGAAGGTGTGCATCCCATCGTTCCGATAATGC
>JAJRSV010000146.1 GCA_024278655.1 Bacteroidota bacterium
ATTCCCGAGATTGCGCCTGTTGCCTGATAATCTTTCCAGCCGGAACCGGAAATATACCCGCGCACAATACATTCAATCGGAACAACCTTTGCTTTTTTAACAAGCATCGATCTTCCGGTTAAAACATCGGCGTATTCTTTACATTCTTCCGGGTATTCATCAACATTGGTTGTAACCAGATGATTGGCAATTACGTCTTCTATATATTTAAACCAGAACTCCGATATTTTTGTTAGAACCATTCCTTTATACGGAATTCCCTGACCCATTATCACATCAAAAGCAGAAAGACGGTCGGTAGAAACAAGCAAAAGATATTCACCCACTTCGTAAATATCCCTTACTTTTCCTTTGGCGAACAGTTTCAGATTTGGGAAATCGGTTTCGAGTATAACTTTCGGCTGCATTGCTTTTTCCTGAATTATAGTAATTATAGTGATGCGAAATATAGCTACACTCCCCTGATTATTCAACATAACCGGCATATCAAATAATAAAAACAGTTTGATTCGGGAGTAAAGGATGATTATTTTGCCCGCAATTTAAAAAAGGAATTCGCCCGTAAAACAAGCAGAGAGGTTTTATGTCGTCCGATAAAATAAGCATAAAAGATTTTCCAAAAACATTCTGGGTAGCCAATACATTAGAAATATTCGAGCGAATGGCTTGGTACGGATTCTTTGCCGTTTCCTCGCTTTACATTACCGGCGCCGTTAGCGAAGGCGGTTTGGGTTTTACCGACGAAGACAGGGGAATTCTGCAGGGAGTTGTTACGTTTTTCCTTTATCTCTTTCCTGTTGTAACGGGCGGATTGGCAGACAGATACGGGTTCAAAAAAATGCTGATTGCCGCTTTTCTGGTACTGGTTCCTTCCTACTATCTGCTCGGTCAGTTAAAAACTTTTCCCACATTCTTTTTTGCATTTATGTTAGTTGCACTCGGTGCCGCTATGTTCAAACCCGTAATTATCGGAACCGTATCGAAAACAACAAGCGATAAAACTTCATCGATGGGCTTCGGAATTTTTTATATGATGGTTAACATCGGCGGCTTCATCGGTCCGATTGTGGCGGGAATAGTAAGAGCAATTTCGTGGGAATACGTTTTTATTGCTTCGGCAGGATGGATTTTAGTTAATCTTGTTATCGTAAACATTTTTTATAACGAACCCGAAACAAAAGGTTACGGAAAAGATGTCCGTTCGCTTCAGCAGGTATTAAAAGATATGGTTGAAGTGTTAGGTAACGGAAGATTCTTCCTGTTTGTTTTCGGATTGCTTGTTGTATTGGTAATGGGTTCTAAATTTACTTCGGATAATACGGTTACATGGAGTGATATTGTACTAATCTCCGTTTTATGGACGGTAATCAATTTCGGTTACGATTTTATTTTGAAAATTAAAAAAACAGGCAAAGATAATCCCTGGTATTTAACTCCGATGAAATTAGGCGACTGGCGTTTCGGGCTGTTCCTTTTGCTTATGTCGGGATTCTGGACAAGCTTCAACCAGATTTTTTACACGCTTCCTTTACACATCCGCGATTTTGTAGATACTACCGATTTGATGAATGCATTCACCGGTTTTATGAGTACAATCGGTTTAGGTTCATCAATACAGGGCTTTAAGGATTCGATGGCGGTGAACGGACAGATTAATCCCGAATACATTATCAATCTTAATGCAGGTGCAATAATTTTATTTCAGATTGGTGTGTCGTACTTTGTGAGCAAGCTTAAGCCGTTCACAACTATTTTCTGGGGAGTTGTGATAACGGTTGTTAGTTTTTCGATAATGATTTTCGGCTACACAGGATGGATTGTTGTGGCAGGAATTATTGTTTTTTCATTCGGCGAAATGATGGCAAGTCCAAAATCGAAAGAGTACACGGGTAAGATTGCGCCTCCAAATAAAGTTGCACTTTATATGGGTTACTTTTACTGGTGTGTAGCATTGGGTAATCTGTTCGGCGGAATTTTATCCGGTCAGCTTTACGGTGCTTTTGCACGCGATATGCAACGACCCGACCTTATGTGGCTGGTGTTTGCACTTATCGGGTTATTAACAGCAGTGCTTATTTTCTTTTACGATAAGTTTGTTATAAAGAAAAAAGTAAACAGCGAAGCTGCGGAATAAAGAACTAAACTTCAGTGGTTTTTTCTTTAGGTTCGGCTACACCTTTAATATAAGTTACAAGCTGATCAATCATAAAGCTGTTCTCGTCTAAAACGGCATTAACAACATCACCGATTGAGATGATTCCGATAAGCTTATCGTCTTCCATTATCGGCAGATGCCTGATTCTCTTTTTGATCATAATTGCTTGTGTGTTTTTTATCGATTGGTCTGGATGAATACATATTACTTCGGAAGACATAATTTCCTTTACCGGAATTTCCTTCGAGAACTTTCCTTTAAGAATTACTTTTCTTGCATAATCACGTTCCGACATAATTCCGCACAACTCGCCTTTATCCAAAACCAAAACTGCACCTATGTTTTTCTCTGCCATTAATTTTAATGCGTCGTAAACTGTTGTATCGGGTGTAACCGAATAGATTTGATTTCCTTTTTTTTGTAAAATTTGCCTGATTGTTTCCATATTCTCTCCTTTTTTCCTTTATAATAGTAAATTATAACCGTTTAAGCAAGCTTAAAATTTGCAAAAATTGACAAATGAATTACTAAGTGAACTTATTGTTACCAAATTTTAGTGCTGTAAACGTTTAATTTTTTATCGATTGTTTTGGCGTTACCGTATATTTTGTCGAGTAAAGCCCAAAACCTGGCTCCATGGTTCTGCTCAACGGTGTGTGCCAATTCATGAAGGATTACATAGTCAACCAGTTCATCGGGCAAACGCATTAAGTGTAAGCTTAAATTAATGTTCCCCTTTTTCGAACAACTTCCCCAACGGGATTTGGTATTTTTAATAAACAACCTGTTGTATTCGAATCCGTATTTCCGTGCAAGTTTTTCAACCCGGGCAGGCAATTCGAGCTTTGCCTCAATTCTCAGTGTTTCTTCAATTACCCTTCTTATCATAAACTGAACCCTGTCGTCGGTTACTTTTAACTGGCGGGGATAATAAACTTTTATCTCACCCCCATTTACTTCGGCAAATATCTTATCTTTGTCGTGCTTATAAAGTCTTAGCCGGTGTTTCCTTGTTCTGAAATCAGTGTTTTCATCGAACACCGTTTTCTCTTTTTGCATTTGTTTCATCTTCTGCTGATGCTTCCTTATCCAGTCTATCTTACCTATTACAACTTCTTCCGCTTCCTTAAAGCTTACGAAATCGGGCAATGAAACTTTTACTCCGTTGGCGGCAGACACTCTTATGTTTATGCTTTTAATACGATTCTTCTTTATAAGAGTTACCGTACCGATATCCTTAATTTTTACCTGCTTACTCGACATAAATTTTTCACAAATAATTTTTCAAAAAAAAACATTCTAAATTAAAGAAATTACCCGGAAATTCAGTCTACGAACAAAAAGGTCAATAAAATCTGTCATTACTAAACAACCGGTTCAAACTCCGTTTTTTTAACAATCATTTTTACAAAATTACGCCTGAAAGTTGCTTTACATTCCGAAATGAAATATTTTTTAAGGAATAATTATTGATAATAATTCAGCGTTCATCTGATATCATATCTTCACAATCCCCCTTTTGATAGATTAGATGTTTTTTTTAATTAACACAGAGGAGACATCCAATGGGAAAATTCATTACAACAACTGTTCTATTTCTTCTAATCCTTACCGGATTAACATTTGCACAAATTCCACCCGATTTAACCCTGATAGCTCATTACAAGCTTGACGGAACACCTGATGATGCTACCGGTAATAACGGTCCTATTCAATTAACAAACGCACCCTACCAGGACGGCGGTATATATTTGAATGGAATTTATATAGGAAACGATCCGGTAAACGGTTCCGATGCTACAACGCCGACAATCGATAGCTTAAATTTCAAAAAGTTTGCTATCGAGGCAATGTTTAAAATTACCGACGTGCAAACTAATCCTGTTTTTGTCGGTGGAACCGGCTGGCGCTGGATGGGATTTTATATTTTCGATTCTACCGTAGCTTTCATGTATAACAATGGTAACTTTGTTTCATCTTCAACAGTAATTTCCTTTAATACTTTTCATACGGCTACAATTGTTTACGATTCAACTATTCAAACTGCAAGTTGGTACCTCGATGGCAATCTGGTAGGTTCACAGGTTTTTGCATTGGCTCATGGCAACGATAAAAATGTATCAACTTCCAACTTTGGAATGGGTTTTGTATTTAAAGGTATTTTTGATGATTTAAAAATTTATTCGCTTTCCAATGTTACTGGAGTGGATGATGAAGACGGCTCGACACCTGTTGAGTTTAAGCTGAATCAGAATTATCCGAACCCGTTCAACCCAAGTACAATAATCAAGTACGCAATAGGCAGCAGGCAGTATGCAACACTAAAAGTTTATGATGTTTTAGGAAACGAAATTGCTACCCTGGTTAACGAAGAAAAACCCGCCGGAACTTACGAAGTTAAATTCGATGCTTCGAATCTTTCAAGCGGAATTTACTACTACCAGTTAAAAGCAGGTTCTTTTATTCAGACAAAAAAAATGTTGCTGGTTAAGTGATTTCCGGGAACTTAATCAATAATCCCGACCTTGCCGGGATTGCTGTTAACATTAAAATCACAAATGAAAATAAATCCAATTAATAAAGATGACATCTTGCAAAAAGATGTCATCTTTTTTTGTCCGGATTAATAGTTAATCGATTACTGCCGGTGCACCGGTTACCTCTCAACATTTACCCGATGTTACTATTTCACTTCTAAAAAATTTTATCTCTTCCAATTTATTTAATGAATAAAACTTTTTAACTTTAAACCGAAAATAAAACCACTGTATTTTATTTTTCATTTAAAGGAGAGATGCAATGAAGACAATTTCTACTACTTTTATTTCGCAGCTAATGATTTTCTTTTTTCTCCTCCTGCCGTCTATACACGCACAACCCGGATGGTATTTACTGAACTCGGGTACAACGAATAATTTAAGAGGTGTAATGTTTGCCGATGCCAATACCGGTTATGTGGTAGGCGATAACGGTACGGTACTGAAAACAACAGACGGCGGCGTAAACTGGAGTTCCTTATCCGTAGGAACATCACAAAATCTTAACAGGGTTTATGTATTTAATGCGGACCATGCCGTGGTTGTTGGAGACGGAGGATTTTCAGCTTATACCACAGACGGAGGTGCAAACTGGACTGCAACAACTACGGGTGTGGCAGACAATCTTTTATCAGTAAGTTTTAACGGTTCCAATCTCGGTATTGCGGGAGGCACTTCTCAAACAATCATTGCATCCACCGATGCCGGTGCTACGTGGAGTGTAATTCAAACCGGGTTTTTCGGCGGCGGCTTTTGGGGTGCATACGTTAACCCTTCGAACGATTATATATACGTTTTCGGTAAGAATGCTATCTTTCAACCACTGTTCGGTTCTTCAACCGACGGAGGCAGCAACTGGTTCTGGAATGCATTCTACTTTAACAGTAATGAAGGCACCGGCTACGATGTATTCTTCTTCGATGCCAACAACGGAATAGTTTGCGGGAGTTTATGGGACGGACAAGGCGCCATCGCATTAACTTCTGACGGAGGTGCAAACTGGAGCACATCAGTTTTTCCGCTCGTTCTCTTTTCTCTCGATTTTCCTTCGCCCACCGTAGGTTATGCTGTGGGTCTTTCCGGCTTTATACTTAAAACTACGGATGGCGGTGTAAACTGGGTAACACAGGGTTCAATGGCAACGGTTGATTTAAGAGACGTTGATTTTGTCGATAATATAATCGGATATGCCGTTGGCGATAACGGTACGATAATTAAAACCGAAGACGGCGGAATTATTCCGGTTGAGTTAACTTCCTTTACGGCTTTTGCGGATAATCAGAATGTCCGTTTGAAATGGACAACTGCAACCGAAACCAACAACAACGGATTTGAAATAGAACGAAACCGAAATAATGATGCGCAGGAATGGGAGAGAATCGGATTCGTTGAAGGCAACGGAACAACTACCGAACCGCATAGTTATTCATTCGAAGACGAAGTTGAAGAACCGGGCAGCTACTTTTACAGATTAAAGCAAATTGATTACGACGGCAGCTTTGAATATTCAAGTGTAATTGAGGTTGATGTAAAACCGATAACTGAATTCTCGTTAAGTCAGAATTATCCAAACCCATTCAACCCAAGTACAAAAATAAAATTCAACATTCCCTCTCCTTACCAAGGAGAGGGACAAAGGGTGAGGTTTACAACGCTGAAAGTGTACGACGTTTTAGGAAACGAAGTTGCTACTCTGGTTAACGAAGAAAAACCTGCCGGCACATATGAAGTTGAATTCGATGCTTCAAATCTTTCAAGCGGAATTTATTACTATCAGCTAAAAGCCGGTTCTTTCATTCAGACTAAGAAGATGATCTTGATGAAATGATTCTCTCGTTTAATATCAATTATATATTCAACCATTAATAAAGATGACATCTTTCAATAAGATGTCATCTTTTTTTTGCCCGTACAGGAATAATGAATAAGCATTACTACTAAGATGTTCTTACACCGCCCGATAACTTGAATTTGGCAAAATGAAATATTATTTTGCCAAAAAATAAAAGGCAGCTTATGATTACCACTTTGGATAAATTCGGCAGAGTGATTATTCCCAGGAAAATAAGAGAACGGCTCGGAATTCATCCGGGCACTAACCTGAATATTTCGGAAGAAGGTTCACACATTATTATCAAACCGGTTAAAGCCGATGAACCGTTAATCGAAAAGGACGGTATTCTTGTGTTCACAGGTAAAATAAATGGCAAAGTTGAGGAAAGTATTTCGAAAGACAGAAAAGATAGAATCAACAAACTCTTACCGAAGAAGGAATAGCGTTTGAAAATTATTTTCGACAGTTCGGTTTTAATCGCTGCGTTTGTAGAAGCTCATCCAAAACATCAGGATGCATTGGCGTATCTTAGAAAAGCCGGGAACAGAGAATTTACTTTCCTTGTTCCGGCACATACAATCCTGGAAGTATATAGTGTATTGACGGGTGCACCTTTCAAACCGCGCATAACACCTGCAATTGCAAAAAAAATGATTGATAATAATATCAGAAAAATTGCAAGGGTAGTCTATCTTTCCGGAAAGGATTACTCCGATATAATCGATAAAATGATTAGAGCCGGTTTACAGGGCGGAATTGTTTATGATGCAATTATAGCCGCTTGTGCAGAGAAATCGAAAGCAAATGTTTTGCTAACATTAAACCCTCACGACTTTTCAAGATTGGGAATCAGAAAGTCTGTTAAGATAATTTCTGTCTGCTACGTTTCAATCCTGATAAATATAAAAGCGTTATCTTCTTTATCGCCGGCATTATAAAAGTTAATCGCCGTTAATTTGTGAATAATTAAAATTTAATTTCACATACATATATCACTAAATAAAAAATCATACTTATGCGTAACGCTTTTTTATTTCCTTGATTTTAAATA
>JAJRSV010000011.1 GCA_024278655.1 Bacteroidota bacterium
AGAACTCTTTCGCAAAATTGTTATTTATTAATTCAGCCATTACTGCAGATGTGTTCGGAGATAACTCGCTCGGTTTTATTATTACCGTGTTACCTGCGGCTATTGCGGGAACAACCGGGAGTATGGAAAGCTGGTACGGATAATTCCACGGACCGATTATTAAAGCGTTTCCGTACGGTTCGGGAAGCAGGTAACTTTTTGCAGGAAAGTTTGCCAGGTTGGTTCTGACACGTTTTTTTACTGCCCACTTTTTAATTTTTCTGAGTGCTAATTTTATTTCGTGATATATTAATGAAAGCTCCGTTTCGTATGTTTCGAAAGATGACTTTCTTAAATCTTTATAGATTGCCTCGTTTAATTTATCTTCATTTTCTTTTAAAACATTAAGCAGTTTTTGCAATTGCTCTTTTCTGAATTTTAAATCTTTCGTTCCGTTATTCAGAAAGAATTGTCTTTGCCTGTTAAATAATTCCTCCGGGTTATTCATTGCTTTTCCCCTGCCTTCCTACGAACCCGTCCATCGATTTATACACGCCGAGAAACCTTCCGGTGAACCAATCAAAAGCTCGTGTTGGAAGAATGCCTTTTACCAATGGTGTAAGCTTTATAAGAAACGGTTTTCGAACGAAGAGTTTGTTCTTTTTAATAGCTTTAATAATTGATTCGACAACGTTTTCCGGTTCAAGTATCGGAAGAAAAACTGTTGATTTCACTCCTTCGAACATTCCGGTGTTTATGTAATACGGCGTAACGGTTGTAACGTGTAAGTCCTTACCTAATTTTTCCAGCTCAATCCGCAGCGATTCCGACCAGCCGAGCGCCGCCCATTTGCTCGCAACGTAAACAGACATTTTGGGATTTGCCGCATAGCCCGCGGCTGATGAAACGTTAACAATATGCCCGCTCCCTCTTTCTATCATATCCGGCAGGAACTCAAGCGTAATGTGCATCATTGCGTTTGAGTTAATGCTCATTACAAAATCAATATCTTTATGGGTGTGTTTATAAAACTCTTTGCCCACAACAACACCGGCGTTGTTTATCAGTATATCAATTTTACCCGCTTCTGCTTTTACTTTTTTTGCCGTTTCTATCACCTGACTTGTATCGGCAATATCAACAATATAGGAATGTACATCGTATCCTTTCTCTTTCAATCCGCTTACGGTTTGTTTCAGGTTCTGTTCATCAATATCCCAGATAATTAATTTCTTTGCCCCTTGTTCAAGAAGCTTAACGCCCATCAGCTTGCCGATGCCCGATGCACCACCGGTTATTAAAACGGTTTTGTCCTTTATTGATGACATAACTTACCCCGTTAAATGTTAATAACAATCAGATATATTAAAATATGTTATTGCTTTAGATAAATCCAAAAAGAAATGTTTAAGAAGCAGGGAATGTTATTAACGGAATAGCCGATAATTCGTTTCTATTAAAACAATTGTAATAAAAGAAATATTGAACCGCTTATTGCCGCAGCCACAGGTAATGTTAAAACCCAGGAGAGTAGTACTTGCTTTATTGTTTTCAGATTTCCTTTGCCGGTTGCAGTACCAATACCCAAAATAGAACCGACTGAAACGTGTGTGGTTGAAACGGGTAATCCATGAATGCTTGCCGTTGTAACCAAAAGTCCGGTAACCAAATTAGCAGTGAACCCTTGTCCATGATTCATTGGAGTTATTTCTTTACTCATCGTGTGCGCAACTTTTTTGGCGTTCAATAAGCCGCCCAAAGCCATTGCAACAGCTATTAACATCAACCCGAAAGAAACATCGAGTGCCTGCATTACCAAAAGCAACCCGACAATTTTCGGTGTGTCGTTTAAACCGCGTGCAAAGCTTACAACGCCTGCACTTAAGTAGTGTAATGTATCCAATATTTTTTGCGTGCTGACGCCGATAAAACTTCCGTTGTAAACATCAATACAATCCTTTTCATCTGCTACGGAAATAAGCGGCTGAACAGTGCTTCTGTTTGCTATGGTGCCGCCTTCAATTTGTGCTAATGGTCTTACCTCGCCGCCAATGCAAACGCACTTTTCTTTTGTTACACCTAATGCCAGTCTTGTTCTGTTAAAAACAATGTAAAGAAGAAAACTTAGTGCTGCTGCCATAAACGGACTTACCAACAGCGGAACCAAAAACACACCGCCTAACCTTGTAAAGTTAAATGCGGAGCCAACCGAAGCAACTCCTGCACCGAACATTCCGCCGATAAGACTATGAGTTGTAGATATCGGCATGCCAATTTTAGTTGCAATAAAAACCGTTAGCGCCGCACCGGCTGCAATCGATACCGCAAATTCGGGTGATTGAATCAATGCATCGGGAACAAGCCCCTTGCCCGAAAAGTTTTTAACAAGCGTAGTAGCCAGTAATACTGCTGCTGCCGAACCCATAAAGGTTGTAACCGTTGCCCACGTTAATGCTTTTTTATAATTGGTAGTGTTGCTGCCGAACAATGTGGCAACGCCTTTGAAGTTATCGTTTGCCCCGTTTGAATAGGCAAGGAATACAACCGCTATTATTAGAATAATAAATATCATGGAAACAAATTTATTAGCGGAACCGGTATATGTTTGTCAGATGTGTGACAATTATCATTTTGTTTTTTTAATCATTTAAAAATTGTTTTTCGATAAGAACTTTAAAATGTGCTTGTTAACTTCTTTGGGGCTTTCAACCGGAGCCATGTGTCCGGCACCTTCTATTACTACGAATTCGGAGCCGTGAATTTTATCAGCCATCGACATCATCACATCCGGCGGTGTGAGTTTATCTTCTTCGCCGCATATAACCAATGTGGGAACAGAAATTTTGGAAAGATAACCTGTTGTGCTCGTTCTACCCGCCATAGCCAAAAGGCATCCCTTAACGCCAAGGGCGCTGTTCTGTTTCGAACGGCTTAACACGGCAGCATAATCATTCTGATGCCGCCTGATAAAAATTTCAGAGAAACAATTCGGAACAAAACCTTCAACAAAACTTTCCACACCCGTTGTGTTTATCTGTTTTATACCTGCCGCTCTTTTTAACTTAACTTCGTCGGTGTCGGCATCCGATTTTGTATCGCACAAAATCAAACCGCCTAACTTTTCTTCCATTCTTTCAACAGCCCTGAGTGAAATATAACCGCCCATCGATAGTCCGCATAAAACCGGTTTGCTTAAGCCCATGTGATCAATCAATGATTCCAGGTCATCAACAAACGATTCCATTGTGTACTGTCCGTCACTGGCGGGAGATTCGCCAAGCCCCCTTATATCGTACAAAACACAATAGTAATTTTTACTCAACGCCTCAACCTGTGCTTTCCACATAGTATGATCGAAAGGAAAGCCGTGAACGAAAACTATCGGCTTGTTTTCTTCGTTTCCTTCAGTAAAAACAGCAATATTATTAATGGTCGTTTTCATTTTTTACCGGTATGTTATTTGTAAAAACTTCTCTATTATTGAGTATAATTTAATATTTTTCTTTCATATTTATATGAATAATTATGAACTCTAAAATGAAAATAGCGTTTGCAGCAACCGAAGCCGTGCCGTATGCAAAAACAGGAGGATTGGCAGATGTTGCCGGTTCGCTTCCGAAAGAGCTTGAGAAATTCGGCTGCGAGGTTAAGCTGTTTATTCCAAAATATTCTTCAATAGACGAAGCTGAGCACAAAATACATTACAACTGGGATATAGGTGAAATGCCTATCAGAGTAAACGGTATGATACGCTCAGTGCATATTCATCAGAGCATTTTACCGGATTCGAATGTTGAGGTAAACTTTGTTGACTGCCCGCATTACTTCCACCGCGGAAGTATTTACACAAACGATAAAGATGAGGATGAAAGGTTTATACTTTTCTCGAAAGCGGTTATTGAAACTTTGCAGAGAATGAAATGGGCTCCCGATGTTATTCACTGCAACGATTGGCAAACCGGTTTGCTGCCGCTTTTCATAAAAGATAATTACAGTTGGGATAAACTTTTTGACAAGACCGCGACTCTTTTTACAATTCATAACATCGGTTACCAGGGAAGATTTACGAAATCGGTTTTACTAAGTGCAGAGATACGAAGCGAATTATTTTATCCCGGCGGACCTGTTGAACATAACGGCAGCGTTTCGTTTATGAAGGCGGGAATTGTTTTTGCCGATATTTTAAACACCGTAAGTAACAAGTACTCACACGAAATATTAAAGCCGGATTTGGGCGCGGGATTAGACGGACTATTGCGAGAAAGAAAGCCGGACCTTTTCGGAATACTTAACGGTGTTGATTACACTATATGGAATCCCGAAACCGATAAATACATTCCATACCATTATTCAAAAGATGATTTGTCGGGTAAGATAAAAAACAAAAAATACCTGCTTGAACATTTTCAAATGCCGTTTGATGAAAATGTGCCGCTGATCGGGATAATTTCGAGAATGGTTGCACAAAAAGGTTTTGATATTTTTGAGGAAGCCCTGGGCGACCTGATGAACCTGAACGCCCAATGGATTATACTCGGCAGCGGAGATGAACATTACGAGGAGTTATTCCGCCTTCTGTCACTCGATATTCCGCAAAAGGTTTCTTCCTATATCGGTTACAGCAACGAGCTTGCCCATTTAATTGAAGCCGGAGCCGATATGTTTTTACTGCCTTCGCGTTACGAACCGTGCGGCTTGAACCAGATTTACAGCTTAAAATACGGAACGGTTCCTATTGTTAAAAAAACCGGCGGGCTTGCCGATACGGTTCAGGATTGGGATGAATGGAATCACTACGGACACGATACCGGGACAGGGTTTTCTTTCGAAGAGCATTCTGCTCAGGCGCTTTACTCAAGTGTTTTAAGAGCCGTAAATTATTTCGGTGATAAATCCGTTTGGAATAAAATTCAGCAGAACGGAATGATGAAAGATTATTCGTGGAAAAAATCCGCCGAAAAATATGTTGAACTTTACCGGCTTGCAAAATCGAAAAGAAGTTAAAGATTAACTTCGTAACCGATAGAAAAGTAGAA
>JAJRSV010000147.1 GCA_024278655.1 Bacteroidota bacterium
AATTTGTACCAGCTTACAATAGGATTTCCGAGAGAGTTTTACAGTGTTACCGATCCGAATCAAGCAATCAACCAATTGGCTTTTGTGTTCAGAAGTGCCGACGGTTCAAAGCAAACCAGACCCGATATTTTTGTTGATATTTATGAACCCGGCTTAAACCTTGTTGTTGAGAGTCCGGAAGTTTCCGTAAAGTTCGGCGACCCGCAGCGTTCACCGGCTTTTGTTAAGCAGGGTTCCTCGGTCGAGATTATAATAAAGGCAATTGAAATAGGAACACAAACATCAAGCATAACTTTGTTTGTAGATAACGGGCAGGTTGCTCAAACTTTCTCCGATTCGTTGGATTATTTGTTCAACTATAATGAATATGCACCGGGTCCGCACGATGTTGTTGCTGTAGGAGTGGATACAGCCGGTTCTTCGGACACAACATTTTTTATGATGTTTGTTAATCCGCCAATGGTAAATCAGCAGCCACCGCCGGGAATTGAACCGGGAATTACAATTAACAGTCCTACAAGCGTTACATTCGAACTGTTTGCACCTTATAAAGATTTTGTTTATCTGATTGGCGACTTCAACGATTGGAAAGTTGAAACTCAATATTTTCTTAACCGTTATGCATTCGGACCCGATAGTGTTGTTTGGTGGATAACTTTGGATAATGTAAGCGTAGGCACTGAGATAGCATTTCAATATCTGGTCGATGGGAAGATAAGAATTGGTGATCCGTTTGCACACAAGGTGCTCGATCCATGGAACGATCCCTGGATAGACCCAGATACATATCCAAACTTAAAACCATATCCCGAAGGAAAAACCGAGCTGCTGGTTACAACGTTTAATACTGCTGAACCGCCATATCCCTGGCAGGTAACTAATTTCGAAAAACCGCCTGTTGAAAAGTTGGTTATTTACGAGTTGCTGATTCGTGATTTTCTGGAAGCACACGATTATAAAACTCTGCGCGATACTATTCAATACTTAAAACGTTTGGGCGTTAATGCAATTGAATTAATGCCGATAATGGAATTCTCGGGTAACATAAGCTGGGGTTATAATCCCGTATATCATTTGGCTCCCGATAAATATTACGGTCCTGCAGACGATTTGAAAAGCTTTATCGACAGTGCTCATGCAAATGGTATAGCTGTAATACTGGATATAGTTTTAAATCAGGTAGATAACTTAAGCCCGCTTGCAATGCTTTATTGGGATGATGCAAACAATCGTCCCGCCGTAAATAATCCGTGGTTAAATCCGGTCGCACCTCATCCGTTCAGTGTTTTTAATGATTTTAATCACGACAGCCCTGCTACGAGATATTATGTGGACAGGGTTGTAAGTTACTGGCTCGAAGAGTTCAAGGTTGACGGTTACCGGTTCGATCTTTCGAAAGGATTCACGCAAACCTATAGCGGCGGCGATGTAGAGCAATGGTCGCAGTACGATCAATCGAGAATTGATAATCTCGAACGCATTGCCAATACCGTTTGGTCGGTCGATTCTTCCGCTTATATGACACTGGAACATTTTGCGGTAAACAGCGAAGAAACTGTTCTTTCAGATTACGGTATGCTGTTGTGGAATAATATGAACTATGAATATAACGAAGCAACAATGGGTTACGGTTCGAACCTTACGGGAGCATCTTACTTAACCCGCGGATGGACGGTTCCGCATCTTGTATCTTATATGGAAAGCCATGATGAAGAGCGGCTGATGTACAAAAATCTTCAGTACGGAAACTCCAGCGGCGATTATGATATAAAAGATTTTCCTATTGCCATTCAAAGAATAAAACTTGCTGCAGCGTTCTTTTTTACAATACCGGGTGTAAAATTTATGTGGCAGTTCGGTGAGCTTGGATACGATTACTCGATAAACTATCCCTGCGGCGACGACGGCTGCCGTACCGACCCCAAACCGATAAGGTGGGATTATTTGAACGACGGCAACAGAATGAATCTGTATAAAGTATTTCAGGCACTGATAAATCTTAAAAAGAACTATTCTGCATTCGACAGCCCGAATCACACGATGAGTCTTTCATCCTTTGCAAAGCGGTTAACTATTTTAGATTCAACAATGAATGTAAACGTAATAGGCAATTTTGCCGTAACTCAATTAAATATGAACCCGAATTTTCCGAACACCGGATGGTGGTACGATTATTTTTCGGGCGACAGTATTTTTGTTTCGAACGTAACCGATGCCATACCGCTTGAACCGGGTGAGTTTCATATATACACAACCGTTAAGCTTCCTACCCCGGAAGAAGGAATACTTTTGGATGTTGAAAAAGTTGACAACGAAAGCGTAACAAAATTCGAACTCGAACAGAATTATCCGAATCCATTCAATCCTTCCACAACAATTAAATTCAGTATTCCCTCGCCTTACCAGGGAGAAGGACAAAGTGTGAGGTTGACGACGCTGAAAGTTTATGATGTTTTAGGAAGAGAAGTAGCCACGTTAGTAAACGAAGAACTATCTCCCGGAAACTACCAGGTTACTTTCGATGCCTCCGACCTGGCAAGCGGTGTGTATATTTATCAGATTAAAACGGCAGGTTTTATTTCCTCGAAAAAAATGCTGCTTTTAAAATAATATGAATAAATCTCTGAAAGTTATTATATAATAGCGAAAATTAACGTTTTGATAATCTGATTATTTTCGGTTTCGGTTGACTGAATCGGGTTGATTAAGTATTTTTATTCTCAGGTATTCTGTTAGAAATAATTTACTTAAAAGATAGGAGGAACGATATGAAAAAGTTCGTTACAATGTTCGCACTGTTAATGTTGCTGGGTTTTGTGCAGTCAATCCTTGCACAGCCGTGGTATGTTCGCGGAGACTTTAACGGATGGAGCGGAACAGCCGATGAATTGGTTGACGACGGAACCAACGGAGATGTCACTGCGGGCGACGGAATTTATTCTCGTCTGATTACTATTCCAACTATTGGAAGATATGAGTGGAAAGTTACTTTGGACGACTGGTCGATTAGCTATCCTGCATCTAACTCGTGGTTCGAAACGCTAAGCGATAATCAGACATTATTGTTTACTTTCGATTCGAATACTCACGGAGATGGTTGGCTTCCCGATGTAAATATAGTAAATGTTGATGACCAGCCGACAGAAGCTCTCATTGCAGTAGGAGATCATAACGGTTGGAACAACGCCGGTTCCGAAGTTATGCACGATGATGGATTGGATGGAGATTGGCAGGCGGGAGATGGTATTTATGTTTATCATGCTGTAATTGCTACCGCTGGTTCATATAACTGGAAAGCTGTTCTTTTCGGATCATGGGATGCATGGGGTGCAGATAACAGAGCAGTTAATGCAGATAATATTCCTTACACAACTACTACAGACAACCAGGACGTTTACTTCTACCTGGATCTTAATACGGGAAGAGTATTTACAGCAAACGATCCGTTACCAGTTGAATTTGTTTCGTTTACTGCTTCCGTAAGCGGCACGGTTGTAAATCTTAACTGGAAAACAGCAACCGAAATTAATAACAGCGGCTTTGAAGTTGAAAGACAAATAAACGACAAGTGGTCGAGGGTTGGATTTGTTGAAGGTCACGGTACCACAACCGAACCGCAGAGCTACTCGTTTACCGATAACATTCAGAATGTAGCAGCAGAAAAAATTTATTACAGGTTAAAACAAGTAGACTTTAACGGAACATTTGAATACTCCGATGTAATAGAAGTAGATGTTGTTCCCGTTGAGTTTGCGCTCAATCAGAATTATCCTAATCCGTTTAACCCTGCAACAAAAATTACTTACACGCTTGCACAAAAATCGTTGGTTACACTAAAAGTTTACGACGCAATCGGCAATGAGGTTGCAACACTCGTAAACAAACAGCAGGAGCCGGGTAATTATGAAATACAGTTCGATGCATCAAACTTAACATCGGGTGTTTATTACTACAGGATGAACGCAGGTGAGTTTACGGCAGTTAAGAAGATGCTGCTAATCAAATGATATTATCATTTGATTAGTAATCCCAACCTTGACGGGTTTGATGATCAAATAAAGGTTATATATGAAAGGCAGGATATTCGTCCTGCCTTTTGCTTTACTGTTATTTCTATTCGAAAAGCATTTCGATGATCTCAATCATTTTAATTGATTACTTAATATTGCAAGCAACACTGCCGATGCGGAGGCAACATTCAGCGATTCTGCTTTTCCTTTGCCGGGAATAGTAATTTTAACATCGCTAAACTCATTTACTTCATCCGACGGTCCGCTCGTTTCGTTTGAAAGTATAAGCAGGTTCTTCTCCGTCGCTTTGAATTCGAATATACTCTCTCCTTCGATGTCTGCACACAAAAATTTGTAGCCCTTTTGCTTTAATGGATTTAATTTTTTCAAGTCAATATTTTCAAACACATTCAAATGAAAAACCGAACCCATTGAAGCACGTATTACTTTCGGGTTGAAAAGCTCTGCCGTTTCACTGCTGAGAAACAGATAATTTATTCCAAACCAGTCGCAGTTACGGATTATTGTTCCAACGTTTCCCGGATCCGAAATGTCATCCAGATAAACCAATAAAGAATCGGTGAATGAATTCAGATTTAATTTAACCGGTTGTTTCATTAAAAATATGCCGGCAATTCCTTCGGGTGTGCGAAGGTCGGAAATCCTTTGAAACTCAACCGCTATAAGAGCGATTAGCTTAGCGCCTTTGCTTTTAATTTCTTCGATATATTCCGGGTTGGCTTCAATAAAATGGTTTGTGGCAAAAACCACCTCGCACTTGTAGCTGCTGTTCAGTGCTTCCGGTAAAATCTTTTTGCCTTCGACTAAAAATTTGTTCTCTAACTTGCGGTATTTTTTCTGTTGAAGTGATGCATAATATTTCAGTTCGTTTTTGGTTATCATAAAAGCGGGTTATAATTCTGGTCTTTGTTTTCTTTTTCGCCTTCCTCAAGTTCTTTCAGGTAATCCCACGAATAAATTCCGGTGTTGTGCCCGTCCTGCCACGTAATTTGAATTGCGTAATCGCCCACGGTTTCTATGTTTTTTATCTTGTACATTTCGGGAGTTATAACAGTGGGAGCCGGCGGGCGGTATGTTTTGAACAGGACGGTTTCGCCTTTACATCCGGCGCAGGGACATTGATCGCGCAGATACTTCAACGAAATATAACTTTCGCTGTCATCATCCCAGGTGATTTTAAGTTTTTGATCTTTAGTTACGTTTATTTTCTTCACATTCATAATTTTACCGCAAATTGAATTTTAACGTATATTATTTTAAGTAAAATTTATATGAGGTTCAATTTGTTGGCATGTAAATTAATTTTTTATAATGTATCTTTGCTGCGTAACTTGTAGTGTAATGTTCAACAAATAGGGAAAGGAATTTTGGCTGTTAGAGCGATTTTTGCAACAGCCCTTATGAATGGATCCATTGATAATTGAACTTATCGCTTTTGTTCTGCTGATTTTTCTTGCCGGATTTTTATCAGCCGCTGAATTGGCAATTTCCTCTTACGGTGAAAATAAGATAGATGAACTGAGGGAACGCAGCAGCAAGCTTACGCCTTACTTCGAGAAAATTCTTGAATATGAGGAATCATTTTTCGGCTCGATACAGGTAGTGTATTATGTAGCCGTTATTTCCGCTGCAGCTCTCGGGTTTCATTTGCTTTTATCTATAGGACTATACATCGATGCTGCTCGAAATATTTTTACCGGTAATCCTTTTTTGCTGGCGTTCATTTTAATACTATTATTGCTCCCTCCGTTGGTTATAGTTTTCTGTGTACTTATTCCCAAAGCTTTGGCGTATAAATTTTCGGGTTCCATTGCCGAGAGGTCGGTAAGACCGTTATTTTTTCTGTCGAGGATTATGAATCTGCCGGTTAAAACGCTTACGGCAATAAGCAACTTTTTACTCAAGCCATTTAACGAAAAAACCGGTTTCTCACAAACACGTCCTTCCGAAGATGAAATACTTGATATAATTTCAGACGGAGTGAAGTCGGGTGCCATTGACGAAAAAGAGCAAGAGATAATCGAAAATATACTTGAGTTCAACGATTTGAAAGCTAATGAAGTAATGGTGCCGCGAACGGAAATGATTGCAGTCGATTTATCGGAAGATGAAGATAAAATTCTGAATGAGATATTAAATTCCGGGCATTCGCTTGTTCCGGCATTCGAGGAAACACCCGATAACATCGTGGGTGTAATTCACACAAAAGATTTTATGAAAAGATACATCGAGAAGAAAAAGATTTCCATCAGGAACTTGGTACGACCGGCATACTTCATTCCGGAAACAAAACTAATTTCGGAAGTGTTAAGAGAAATGCAGCAGATTGGCGAACGGCTTGCCATAGTTACGGATGAATACGGCGGAACCGAAGGCGTGATAACACTTGAAGATGTTCTCGAGGAGATTGTCGGAGAGATAAAAGACAAAACCAAAGTTGAAGTAAGCGATTTCAGTAAATTCCCCGACGGCACGTTCCGCATTCTCGGCTCGATGGATATAGACGACTTTAACGAAACTTTCAATTATAAGCTGCCCGAATCTGATGAGTACAACACCATTGCCGGATTCGTTGCCGATAAAAGCGGAAAGATTTTGAACATAGGTGAATCGTTTGAGTTCGAAGGTCTCCGCTTTGAACTGATAAAAAAGATACGGCAAAAAATGGTGCAGTTTAAAGTTTATGCAGAAGAAAATGATTTTGCCGTGGAAGAAAAAGAAAACGGGAAAGCCGAAGAAGAATAACGGAAATTATAAAACTGTTCCCGGTCGGGGTCTTGTTTGGAATCGAAAATTATAATAAGTTTGAACTCGAAAAATTTGAAATTTTAGCATAAAAGCTGGTGTAGCCCACCTTCGTTTGCAAAAGCAAACTACGGCGGGTAAACTCAGTTGGGGAAATTGATAAGATAATTTAATAAGCTGGTGTAGCTCAGTTGGTAGAGCAGCTGATTTGTAATCAGCCGGTCGGCGGTTCGAGTCCGTTCACCAGCTCTGAAGTAAAGCCTCCTTAAGGAGGCTTTTTCTATTTTAAATATGAAAGCTAATTTGTAATCATCCCGACCTTGTCGGGAGGTTCGAGTCCGTTCACAAACCCATAAAAAAACTTCCATAACGGATGCTTTATTGTTTTAGTTATAATAATTCAACACCCATCAACATCCTTATACTTATTCGTTTTATACTCTTCTGTCTGTTTTACTTTTGGTGGTACAAACCATTTTTGGTAAGCCAAATATAAAATTGATGCTGCCATAATTACTCCTGCTAATATTAATAGCCGGCTTAACGGTGTTCCGAATGTAGTTTGGTCTGTCAGTAATTTTGTGGAATCACTTGCAATCTTTTCTGCTGCTATGTTGAGTGAGTCGATTAACATCATAAAAGCAAATTAGTAAAAATTGGAACCGTTAATAGTCTTAAAGCTTACATTATTTTTCCTCCGATTATCATTTCTTTATCAAAAACTCTTGTAAAAGAACAGCTAAACCTGTAAGTTTTTTCTTTGATTTTATCAGAATTCATAACAAAAATATGCAAATAGTAAGAGGGAAATATGTCTGGAAAACTTATCGAATGCGTACCTAATTTTTCTGAAGGAAGAAATAAAGAAGTAATTAAACAAATAACCGATGAAATTAAAAAAGTAGAAGGGGTTAAATTATTAGACGTTGATCCGGGACCGGATATGAACCGGACGGTTGTTACTTTTATCGGTTCGCCGGAAGGAGTAAAAGAAGCTGCTTTTAATGCAATCAAAAAGGCGGCGGAACTGATTGATATGCGCACACACAAAGGTTCGCATCCGAGAATGGGTGCTACCGATGTATGTCCCTTTGTGCCCGTAAGCGGTGTAACCACCGAGGAATGTATTGAACTATCAAAAGAAGTTGCAAAGAGAGTCGGAGAGGAATTGGGAATTCCTGTTTATCTTTACGAAAAGTCGGCTCAAACGCCGGAGCGCGAAAATCTTGCTTTTATAAGACAGGGCGAGTATGAAGCATTAGAAGAGAAATTAAAAAAGCCGGAATGGAAACCCGACTTCGGTCCTGCCGAATTTAACCCGACTGCAGGAGCAACCGTAATAGGCGTAAGAGAGTTTTTAATTGCTTACAACATTTCGCTGAACACACGGGAAGTACTTCACGCAACAGACATTGCATTCGCTCTTCGTGAGAAAGGAAGATCGGCGAGAGTTGGAAAAACCGACAGCCCCTTCTATTATAAACGAACGAAGATTCTTAAATATAAAGACGGCGAATATCCCTGCGGCTTGGATGATTTTGTTGGAAAGACAATAAAAGAAACAATTGAGCATTGCAAAAAAGAACATGGCTACGATTTGGTTCATCTTTTAAAATTAAACGGTATCGATCCCGAACATCCTGAAGGTCAATCGGTTAAAATACCGGGCAAGTTTAAGCATTGCAAAGCAATCGGATGGATGGTGCCTGAATATGACCGTGCGCAGATATCCATCAATCTTACCAATTATAAAGTTACATCGATGCATCACGTGTTGGAGGAGACAAGAAAACTAGCAGCCGAAAGGGGATTGGTAGTAACCGGAAGCGAGATTGTGGGAATGGTCCCTTATCCTGCACTGCTCGGGACGGGTAAGTTTTATTTGAATAAACAGGGAAGGTCAACCGGCATTCCGATTAAGGATATACTTAACACGGCGGTTCAGTCACTCGGACTGAATGATGTTTCCGAATTCAAAATAGAAGAGCGTGTTTTAGGGTTACCGAAAAATCCCGAAGATGCACTTGTTGAATTAAAAGTTACCGACTTCGTCGATGAGGTTTCCCGCGAATCCCCGGCACCCGGCGGCGGTTCGATTGCGGCATTATCAGGTGCATTAGGAGCGGCGCTTTCATCTATGGTTAGCAATCTTACCGCAAACAAACGAGGCAGCGAAGCCGTTGATGATATTTTTAATGATGCTGCTGATAAATGCCAGGAAATTAAAAACGCACTCGTTAAAGCAGTTGATGATGATACAAACGCTTTCAATGCTTATATGGAAGCACGACGTATGCCGAATAAAAACGAAGAGCAGAAGAAAGCAAGAGAAGAGGCGATGCAAAACGGACTTAAGCAGGCAGTACACGTTCCGCTGAACACGGCAAAGTTAAGTTATCATGCAATTGAAATTGCTGAAGTAGTTGCTAA
>JAJRSV010000148.1 GCA_024278655.1 Bacteroidota bacterium
ATGATCCCTGAACTCGTCGGTCTCTTTTTCCTGAACAGCTTTATCTATAATTTTCTCGTCCATAAGCTATTAGATATAATACTTTTCAAATGGTTTCACTCCCCCATATTATAATTTACATCGAAGAACTTCCGCTATTATCAGCCGCGGGTTCTTCCCATTTTTCTCCTTCGGGTGCTTTCGGGTTTGCAGGTGTTGTTCCCTGCAAGCTTAACACGTAACTGGCAACTTCCTGGATCTGACGCGGACTTAATTGCGTTTCCCACCTAATCATACCTTTGGCGGGAACTCCGTACTTAATTGTTTTAAATACGTTTTTAATTCCGCCGCCATGAATCCAGTATTCATCGGTTAAGTTTGGTCCAACCAATCCGCCGCCGTCATCCAGATGGCAGGCAACGCAGTTCTTTTTGAATATCTCTTTTCCTGCCGATAAAGATGCCGCATCGGTAAGCATTGTAACGGTCTCTTCGTTAATCATTGCTCCCGATTCAATTAACTCTGCCTTTTGCATTGCGGCAAGCTTCATCTCTTCTTCGTATTCTTCGTACTGAAGTTTACCGGTATGGAATACATGATAGTTTAACAGATAGTAAATACCGAAGAGTATCGTAAAGTAAAACAATCCGTTAAACCATGGCGGAATTCTGTTGTCGAGTTCCCGTATTCCGTCGTACTCATGTTCAAGAAGTATGTCGGCTTCTTTTTCAATAGGTGTTGAACGGGTGAGCATATATTTAACTTTGTCCCAAAGCGACTCGCCCTGTTTCAGTTCCCTGTCTTTTCTCGATTCAAAATAAATCAACCCGAGAAATGCAATCATAACAATTATCACCAGAGCTACGGCAATTATATCATAGTATCCGGGCGGATAATCGGACTGACCGGCAGCTTGTGTAAAGCTGAAAGCAGACACAAGTATAGAAATTAGTAGAATGAAATTAAATCGGTTGAAAAATTTACTTCTCATTTTTTTCACCTGCTAAGTTTGAAAATTCATTTTCTTCCGGTTCAAGCGGGAGCTGTGCCATTTCCTTCAAATATTTTTTATCCAGTCTCGAAATCCAGACAACCATTACGATAAAGAATATTAAAAACAGGAACAACGATATTATCGGAAAAATATCAACTCCCTGAATCGATTGTAAAGTATCTTTTATCATTTTATATAACTTTATTTATTTTCTGATAAATCACTCGCTTTAATATCGGTGCCCAACCTTTGCAGATATGCAATAAGAGCAATAATCTCTTTATTCGGTTCCGCAGGTATGCCTGCATTCTGCAAATCTTCGGCAATCTGTTCCGCCTGTGCCATTAACTCATCGGTAGCAATTTCTTCATATCCATCCGGATACGGAACACCCAATGTACGCATCACATTAATTTTAGTAGGTGTTGTCGAAATATCAAGGTCGTTTGTCAACAACCATGGATACGAAGGCATAATTGAACCGGGCGACATACTACGCGGATTTTCCATATGCAGATAATGCCACAGGTTCGGGTACTTACCGCCTACACGATGCAAATCCGGTCCGGTTCTTTTTGAACCCCAAAGGAACGGATGATCGTAAACGAATTCACCGGCTTTTGAGTACTCGCCGTATCTTTCCGTTTCCGAACGGAACGGACGGATAAGCTGTGAGTGGCAGTTATTGCAGCCCTCACGAATGTAGATATCCCTTCCCTGAAGTTCCAACGGTGTGTACGGCTTAACCGAGGCAATTGTAGGTATATTCGATTTGACCATAAACATCGGAACGAACTCAACAAGGGTTCCGACCAAAATGGCAACAAAAGCAAGCACGGTAAACACAGCGGCTTTGCCTTCCAGCCAGCGGTGGCGGAGTCCCTTTACGAATCTGTCCGGTTTCTTGTCCATCGGCGGAGCTTCCGCAGCTTCTTCGGCAAGGAATGAACCCTGCTTCATTGTTTTAACCAGGTTATACATCATTATAACCACACCTGTTAAGTACAGCGTGCCGCCGAACATTCTAATCATATACATCGGAATGATCTGTAAAACTGTTTCGAGGAAGTTCGGATACTGTAAAACACCCGATGCATCAAACTGCTTCCACATTAACGACTGTGCAATTCCTGCCCAATACATCGACGAGGCGTAGAAAACAATACCAAGTGTTGCAATCCAGAAGTGCAGGTTCGCTAATTTTTTTGAGTACAAATCGGTTCGGTATAATTTGGGAACAAGCCAGTAAAGCATTCCGAACGCAAGCATACCGTTCCAACCAAGTGCGCCGATATGTACGTGAGAAATAATCCAATCGGTAAAGTGCGCAATTGCATTCACGTTTTTAAGCGAGAGCATCGGACCTTCGAAAGTCGACATACCGTAAGCGGTAACTGCAACCACCATAAATTTAAGGATAGGATCCTCTCTTACCCTGTCCCATGCACCACGTAAAGTCAAAAGCCCGTTAAGCATACCACCCCACGAAGGCGCGATAAGCATAATCGAAAAAACCGTTCCGAGCGACTGCGCCCAATCGGGCAATGCGGAATAGAGTAAGTGGTGTGGACCAGCCCAGATGTAAATGAAAATCAACGCCCAAAAATGGAGAATAGATAACCGGTACGAATAAATCGGTCGGTTTGCTGCTTTCGGTAAAAAGTAGTACATCAAACCGAGAACCGGTGTTGTTAAAAAGAATGCAACCGCATTATGTCCGTACCACCACTGGACCAAAGCATCCTGAACGCCTGCATAAATGGGATAGCTTTTCATAAAGCTTGCAGGAAGCTCAAGCGAATTTACAACGTGCAGAACCGTTATTGTAACCCAGGTTGCAATGTAGAACCATATAGCAACATACATGTGCTTTTCTCTTCTCTTGAATATGGTTCCGAACATGTTTATACCGAAGATTATCCACACAACTGCAATTGCAATATCGATAGGCCATTCAAGCTCAGCATATTCTTTACTTGTAGTAAGACCCAGCGGAAGTGTTATTGCAGCCGAAACAATTATAAGCTGCCATCCCCAAAAGTGGATGTTGCTTAATAAATCGTTGAACATCCGTGCTTTGCACAAACGCTGCAACGAATAGTAAACGCCGGTAAAGATAGCGTTACCAACGAAAGCAAAAATAACGGCATTCGTATGCAACGGTCTTATTCTGCCGAACGTCAGGAATGAAATGTCGAAATTTAATGCAGGCATAAAAAGCTGCGTAGCAATCAGCACTCCGACAAGCATCCCTATAAAACCCCACAGTACTGTTGCAAGAGCAAATTTCCTTACGATTCCGTTATCGTAACTGAATTTTTCTAACTCCATAAAACGGCACTCCTGATTGAGTTATGAATTATTTTTTCTTTTTAGAATTTTTGTCTTCATCTTCATCATCAAAGAGAATTCTTACGGAAGGAGTATAGGTATCCTTAAACTGTCCGCTTTTAACCGCCCATAAAAATGCGGCTAAAAACGAACCGGCTACGAATAAACTTGCACCTATTAGTACGGCTATTACCGAGATAGCAAACCTCTCCTTCTTGCTAAAATGTTAGTTACAACTGTTGAGAAAACAACGACCGAAATTGAACTGACGGGCATCAGAATAGCGGCAACAATAGGAGAAAGCAATCCCTGCACGGCAAATCCTAATCCGATCAGGTTATATAAAAACGAAATTGCAAAACTAATAAAAATAATGTTAATACTTGTTCCGGAAAATTTAAGAAATTCCGGCAAAACATTTAACCTGTCTGCCGATAAAATTGCATCACTCGCAGGCGAAAACGCACCGGTTTCTTCGGTTACCGCAATACCTACATCACTCTGTTTTAATGCACCGGCATCATTCAATCCGTCGCCTATCATCAAAACTTTTCTACCCTGACTCTGCAAAGTCTTGATGTATTCCAGTTTATCCACCGGCGCCTGGTTGAACCGCAACTGCTTTTCGTCATCGAAGTAACGAAGAAGATTTTCCTTTTCGCCTTCGTTATCGCCTGAGAGTAAAAACAGTTTATACTTCTTCTTCAACGAACCGATTACCTTTCCAACACCTTCCCTGTATGAATTCGAAAGTTCGAAATATCCTGTCTGTTCTCCGTCTATAGAAAGATAAACTTTTGTGGATGCGGGTGATGATTGGTTTCGCTCTTTGTCTGCTTTATTAGAAACGGAATTACCGGTAACATACTTTGCCGAACCCATTTTAACTTTTCTTCCGAATACAACTCCTTCCAAACCTAAACCTGTTTCTTCTCTAAAACCGGTAACCGGAAAAATCTCATCTTCCTGAAGAGCATCGTATATTTTTTTACTTAAAGGATGAACCGAATTTCTAACAAGCGATTTAACAAGCTTTTGCTCGAAAGGTGAAAGCACTTTCCCATGAAAAAACAAATCCGATTTTCCCGGCTTAGTAAGCGTGCCTGTTTTATCGAATACAATCGTATCGACTTTTGCAAGTTCTTCTATCGCGGCAGCGTTTTTCATATAAAATTTATTTCTGCCGAAAATTCTTAACGTGTTTCCCAAGGTAAACGGAGTTGATAAAGCAAGGGCACAGGGACACGCAATTATAAGCACAGCAGTAAAAACACTTATAGCCATTGCTGTGCTTTGCTGCATCCAGAACAAAGCGGCACCGATTGCAATTAATAAAATCACCGCGGTAAAATACTTGCTTACAACGTTCGATATTTTCGTGAATTCGCTTTGAGTGTTTTTGGAATAGTTATCGTCATTCCACAACTGCGTTAAATACGATTGCGAAACTTCTTTTATCACCTCAAGCTCAATCGCACCGCCCAACTGTCTTCCGCCCGCATAAATCATCTCTCCCGAAACTTTCTCAACCGGTTTCGATTCGCCGGTAACAAAGCTGTAATCTATTTTTCCTTCTCCGTTGAAAAGAATAGAATCAGCAGGAATGATTTCATTTTGCCGGATGACAATCCTGTTACCTACGGAAAGTTTCGAAATGGGAATAGAGATTTCCTTTCCGTCTTTTTTAATTGTAGTAGAAAGAGGAAAGTAAGATTTGTAAGTGCGTTCGAAGTTTAAGCGGTCGTAAGTTTTTTCCTGGAATAATTTTCCCAAAAGCAAAAAGAAGACCAGTCCCGAAAGCGAATCGAAGTAGCCGGCTCCGGTGCCGGATAAAATTTCGTAACTGCTTCTGATAAACAGCACCAGAATTCCCAATGAAATCGGAAAGTCGATGTTGATGATTTTCTTGCGCAGTCCTTTAATCGCCGAACCGAAATATTCCCAGCCCGAATAGAAGAAAACAGGCAGCGCTAAAATCAGATTGAGATAAGAGAACAGCTTTCCGTAAAACGAATCCAGCGAACCGGTCGAAAAATATTCGGGAAGACTGAACAGCATAATATTTCCGAAAGCAAAACCGGCTATACCTATTCTGTAATAAAGCGTTTTCTTTCTTTTGTCGTCGTGTGTTTCATCCCGCGTGTCCAAAAGAATTTGCGGCTCATAACCGATTGTTGCGAGAAGCTGAACAAGCTCTTTAAGAGTAATTTTATTATGATTAAACGTAACGGATAATTTTTTCTTGAGGAAATCAACCTGAGAGCGGACAACACCGGAGTTTAATTTATAAAGATTTTCAAGCAGCCAGATGCACGAGCTGCAGTGCATTTGAGGGATATCGAAAGTAACTTTGCTTATATCGCCTTCGCTGAAATCTATGAGTTGTTTTACAGTCTCCACATCATCCAGATAACCGAACTTAGATGGCGAGACCGAGTCAGGTGAGATACCGGGGTTTTTCTCAAAGTCGTAGTAATTACAAAGACGGTTTTCATCCAGAATTTCATAAACGGTTTTACAGCCGTTACAACAGAAAATTTTATCATCAATTCTGATTGAGTCGTCCCCGCACTCATCACCGCAATGATAACAAATTAGTTTTGTCTTTAACTGTTCACTCATCAATGTAAAGATAATTAGGACTAATAAAATATTGAAAATACCGAATGGTACAAACGGGAATAAGAGTCTGAAAAATTTAAGCGGAAATATAATAATAAATTTTCATAAATAAAGAGTTTTTTGTCTGAAATTGGTTTTGGAGAGAAAATAATTTGGAGTGTTAAAAATATCTGTAATCTATATTGGTAATTTTAGAATAAATATTAACTAATGATGAATTGAGAAGTATTAAATATGCGCGGATGTTAGAATAATTACTCTCCCCCTTTGGGGGAGCCGGAGGAGCTTTTAAAATAAAAATTGGCGACTACCTACTCTCCCACCCGGCTGCCCGAGCAGTACCATCGGCGTTCAGGGTCTTAACTTCTCTGTTCGGAATGGGAAGAGGTGTAACACCCTGGCTATAGTCGCCAAACTCTAAAAAAATCGGATAAAATAAAAAAATGAAAGACTGAAAGAGCCGAGCCTGAATTGTTATAAAAAACACTGAGCACGTTACCTGTGAATAAAAATTTAATGGATAAGTCTCACGACCTATTAGTACCGCTCGGCTAAATACATTGCTGCACTTACACCTGCGGCCTATCAACCTCGTCATCTCCGAGGAGTCTTTAGTCCCGACTTGCGTCGGGAGGGATACCTTATCTTGAAGTGTGCTTCGCGCTTAGATGCTTTCAGCGCTTATCACGACCGAACGTAGCTACCCAACGATGCCGCTGGCGCGACAATTGGTGCACTAGAGGTTCGTTCACTCCGGTCCTCTCGTACTAGGAGCGACCCTTCTCAAGTATCCTTCGCCCGCAGAGGATAGGGACCGAACTGTCTCACGACGTTCTGAACCCAGCTCACGTACCGCTTTAATTGGCGAACAGCCAAACCCTTGGGACCTTCTTCAGCCCC
>JAJRSV010000149.1 GCA_024278655.1 Bacteroidota bacterium
CACCCGAAAAAGAATATGTAAGAGGAAAAGATTATGTTGACCTTGCACCCGACAGAGTTGCGATGCAGGATGCTACCGCGCAGATGGCACTTCTTCAGTTTATGTCAGCCGGCAGAGATAAGGTTGCGGTTCCTTCAACAGTACACTGCGATCACTTAATACAGGCACAGGTTGGTGCGAAGGACGATTTGCTGAGAGCTACTGAAGAGAACAAAGAGGTTTACGATTTTCTTGAAAGCGTATCAAGAAAATACGGAATCGGATTCTGGAAACCGGGTGCCGGAATTATTCATCAGGTGGTTTTGGAAAATTACGCCTTCCCGGGTGGAATGATGATTGGAACCGATTCGCATACACCGAATGCAGGCGGCTTGGGAATGGTTGCCATTGGTGTTGGCGGTGCCGATGCAGTTGATGTTATGGCAGGCATGCCGTGGGAACTTAAATGGCCCAAACTCATTGGTGTTAAGCTTACCGGAAAACTTCACGGCTGGGCGGCACCGAAGGATGTGATACTTAAGTTAGCCGGAATACTTACGGTTAAAGGCGGCACCGGAGCCATAGTTGAGTACTTTGGTGAAGGCACACAATCAATTTCGTGCACCGGCAAAGGAACAATTTGTAATATGGGCGCAGAGATTGGTGCAACCACTTCTATCTTTCCGTTTGATGAAAAAATGTCTTCGTACTTAAGGATAACCAATCGTGCAGATGTTACGGCACTTGCAGAAGGTTTGGCTGATGAACTCACTGCAGATAAACATGTAATTGAAAATCCCGAAAAGTATTTCGACCAGGTGATTGAAATAAATCTTGATGAACTTGAACCGCATTTAAATGGACCATTCTCACCCGATAAAGCATGGCCTGTTTCCAAAATGAAAGACGCCGTTAAAGAGAATGACTATCCCGATAAGATAAGCGTTGCGTTGATAGGAAGCTGCACAAACTCGAGTTACGAAGATATCGATCGTGCGGCAAGCATCGCAAAGCAGGCAAAGGAAAAAGGGCTGAAGACAAAATCGCAGTTTACAATTACGCCCGGTTCCGAACAGGTTCGGGCAACCATTGAAAGAGACGGACAGTTGAAGGAGTTAACCGATATAGGCGGATTGATTTTAGCTAACGCATGCGGTCCTTGCATAGGAATGTGGAAGCGAATGGATATAAAAACCGGTGAGAAGAATACGATAGTAACTTCTTTCAACAGAAACTTTGCAAAGCGAAACGATGGTAATCCCGAAACACTTGCGTTTGTTGCAAGTCCGGAATTAACAACCGCGCTTGCAATAGCAGGCAGATTATCGTTCAACCCGATGACTGATGAACTCGAAAATGAGAAAGGTGAAAAAGTAAAACTCGATCCGCCGAAAGGCGAGGAACTGCCGCCTTCAGGTTTTGTTGAGGACCGCAGCGGTTTTGTTCCTCCTGCCGAGGACGGAAGCAGTGTTGAGATAAAAGTATCACCCGAAAGCGAACGGCTTCAGCTTTTAACTCCTTTTGAACCATGGGACGGAAACGATTTAACCGATATGCCGGTTCTGTTAAAAGCAAAGGGCAAATGCACAACAGATCATATTTCAATGGCTGGTCCATGGCTTCGTTACAGAGGACATCTGGATAATATTTCGAACAATATGTTTATCGGTGCAATAAACGCTTTTACCGGCGACGCGGGTAAAACTAAAAACATTTTTACCGGTGAATACAAATCGGTTCCGGAAGTAGCGCGGGAGTACAAAGCAAAAGGTGTTGGTTGGGTAGTAATTGGTGATGAAAACTACGGCGAAGGTTCGAGCCGCGAACATGCCGCAATGGAACCGAGGCATCTGGGCGGCAGAGCAATCATCGTAAAAAGCTTTGCACGAATTCATGAGACTAATCTTAAAAAGCAGGGAATGCTGCCTCTTACATTTGCAGACCCGAAAGACTACGATAAAATTCAGGAAGATGATCTTGTAAGTATTGTAGGATTAAAGGACCTTGCACCCGGCAAACCGGTAAAGATGATTGTAAAGCATAAGGACGGAACGCAGGATGAGATAATGCTGAACCACACAATGAACGAAACTCAGATTGAATGGTTCAAAGCGGGCAGTGCATTAAACTTAATTGCCCGGAAAAACAAAAAGTAAAATAAAAAGCAGAGGCGCAGTAAAATGCGTCTCTGCTAATCAAATCTTAAGAGTGGTAAAACATCTCTTTAACAATCTTACCGTCTTTCCAGGTCTGCACAGCTATTTGCTGCATCTTAACATCGCCGTATTCTTTATGGGAATAATCCATAAACCACTCCACCATTGTTACGTTATCGCCAACGGTTGTGTTTAGAACTTTAGCGTTTCTGAATTCGGTAATACCTTCCAGCCATTGTTTTTCTCTTTCCCTGTTAGCATCCTTACCAATCACCGGTTCCATGTTTGTTTCCTGCATTACCACGTCATCTGAATAGTAATTCTCGAATGCTTCCATCATATTCCCTTCAAGAACCATTTTGTTCAAGTCGTCTATCATTTCCTTGATGTTCATTCCGGTCACCTTTATAAGTTGTTAATAATAAAATATGTTACAACACATATATAGTGAAAAAAACTCAAACATATGGGGCATAAATTTTTTCCAATAAATCGGAAAGCTTTTTCACTTCGTCTGCGTTAAGGTTGTCCGAAATCAAATGATATAACTTATCCACTTCGGTCCGAACCTTTTCGAGCATCTGAATTCCTTTTTTCGTTATTCTTGCTACGGAAAGGCGTCTGTCCTTATCGGAAGTATATCTTTCTACTAATCCTTGCTTTATCAGGCGATCTATTAAGCGGGTAACGTCGGGTGCGGGTTCAATCATACGACTGATAATTTCTCTTCGCGGGTAACCTTCGGGGTACGTTCCTTTTAAAATACGCAGAACATTGTATTGTGTAATGGTTATTCCGAATTTTGAACAAGCATTATCGATTTTTAATCTTAGCAGATTTGCAGTTACCAATATATTCAGCAAAGCTTCCTGTTCGCTGCTTTCAAATTGTTTCTGCTTTAAGCGTTTATTTAGAACTTTTCCCATTGGATAGAATTAATTTAATACTTTGTTATCACACAAAACTAAACTAACTTACAATCAATTTCAAATATCAGATAATTTTATCCGAAGATACAATTTTATATTATAACCGAATTGCTGCATAGCATTACCGGTCAGATATTCTTATTTTATATACGATAAACTTAATTATTAAATAAAAGTACAAACAAAAATTATTAGATGACATTTCTCAATCCCGCTGTGCTGTTGGGACTGTTAGCAGCATCAATCCCGGTAATTATTCATCTGTTAAATTTAAGGAAGCTGAAAAGAATCGAGTTCAGTACGCTTAAGTTTCTTAATGAACTGCAGAAGAATAAAATCCGCAGGGTGAAACTTAAGCAACTGCTTCTGCTTGCACTTCGTGTGATGATTATACTTCTGCTTGTTACGGCTTTTGCACGACCCACACTCGAAGGCGTAAGCATCGGAGGAACCACTTCGGCGGCAAAAACAACGGCTGTTTTTATTCTCGATGATACTTTCAGCATGTCTGTTATCGGAAGGAACGGTTCTTATTTTAATCAGGCAAAGCAAACGATAAAGAAGTTAGTCAACCAGCTTGAGGAAGGTGACGAAGCAGCGCTGGTTTTGATTTCGAACAATAAACCAAATGAAATTGAAAAAACCACTAACCTTAAAAACTTTATCGAAAGAGTAGATGAGATAAGTATTTCGGATGCTACAGGAACAATTAATGACGCGGTAATAAGAGCTTCTGAAATAATTTCTCAATCTAAAAATTTTAATAAGGAACTTTACCTGCTTTCCGATTTTCAGAAAAACAGGATAGCCGATAAAAACAACATAAC
>JAJRSV010000150.1 GCA_024278655.1 Bacteroidota bacterium
AAAGGTCCTTTAACAACACCTATCGGCGGTGGAATAAGAAGCTTGAATGTTTCGCTTCGCCAGCAGTTAGATTTGTTTGCATGCGTCAGACCCGTAAAATATTACAACGGAACACCATCACCGATGAAGAAACCGCAACTGTTAGATATAGTTTTATTCCGTGAGAATACAGAAGACGTTTATGCGGGCATCGAATTTAAATCGGGCACGAAAGATGCGGAGAAGCTTCGTTTGTACATCAATAAACTCAGCAAGAATAAAATTCGTCCGAAATCAGGAATAGGAATTAAACCGATTAGCGAGTTCGGTTCGGCAAGACTGGTAAAGAAAGCAATTGAGTACGCACGCGATAACGGGAGAAAAAGCGTAACACTCGTTCACAAAGGTAACATAATGAAGTTTACCGAAGGTTCATTTAAGGAATGGGGTTACAAGATTGCCAAAAAAGAATTCAGTGATATTATAATTACCGAAGATGAACTATGGAGCAAGTACAACGGCAAAATGCCCGAAGGCAAAATTCTTATTAAAGACAGAATAGCCGACAGTATGTTCCAGCAGCTTCTACTAAGACCTAACGAGTACGATGTATTAGCAACACCTAACCTTAACGGCGATTATCTTTCCGATGCCGCCGCTGCACAGGTTGGTGGATTAGGAATGGCGCCGGGTGCTAACATAAGTTACTTTACAGCATTGTTCGAAGCTACACACGGAACCGCGCCGAAATATGCAGGAATGGATAAGGTTAATCCCGGGTCATTAATACTTTCGGGTGTAATGATGTTCCGTTACCTTGGATGGGATAAAGTTGCAGACACGATAGAACGCGGATTAAAGCGTTCGATAAAAGCCAAAGTTGTTACATACGATTTGGCTCGTCAGATGAAAGGTGCTAAAGAGGTTAAAACATCTCAGTTTGCATCCGAGATAATCAGGAATATGTAACTATTTGCATATATTTTTGCATAGTAAACGAATAAAAATTTAGGGTAGTAAAACGTAGTATATATGCGGTTTTCTTGATTTTCAGAAGCCCTATTTATATATTCCATTCCCTTAAATAATAGAATAAAAAGGAGTTGGAAATGTCAGAGGAAAATAATTTCGGAAAAGGTGTTATTATCGGTTTTATTGCCGGTGGCGCGCTCGGTGCTGCACTTGCATTACTGTATGCACCTAAGAGCGGCAAAGAACTTCGTCAGGATATTAAATTGAAAACAGACGATTACCTGGATGAGGCGGAAAAATACATTGCCGAAGCAAAGGATAAAGCAATCGATTTGATTAACGAAGGCAAAAAGAAATCTGAAAAGATTATTAAAGAAGCCAGGGTTAAATCGGAAGAATTGCTTAAAGATGCTGAAAAGGTTCTTGAAGATGCAAGAGCAAAGACTGACGAGATAGTTAAAACCGGCAAAGAAAAAGTTGATCAGAAAACCGGTCAGCTTAAAAGTGCAATCAAAGCCGGAGTAGATGCTTACAAGGAAACCAAAAACACTTAGGAATGTATTTAATTAATGAGCATAATTGATATTCTACTCGTTATACTGTTGATTGCTGCATCGGCGCTTTGCATTGCTTTGATATATTACCTGCGCATAATAACGCAGTCAATCAAGGCAATGCAAGCCGATGTTGATGAATTATCTAAAAACATGCAACCCTTAATTACTACTACCTCCGAACTCGCAAAAAATATTTCTGAAATTACCGAAAGTGCTAAAGACCAGGTCGATGCAACTAAAAGCGTGGTCTTAAGCATTAAAAACAGAGTCGATACTATATTAGAATTTGAAGAAAAAGTGAGGAAAGGAATTGAGGGTCCGGTTATGACTTTTATAAAGGAATTAACCGCTATCAATAAAGGGCTAAATACTTTCTTAAGTTATTTCAGGAAAAAGTAATTAAAGAATCAATTTCTCACCTATAGTTTTTAAGGAGGAAATCAGTTGAAAGAGTACGGTACCGAAGCTATCAGAAATATTACACTCATTGGGCACGGCGGAAGCGGTAAGACTTCCTTATCGGAAATTTTACTCTTTACAGCCGGCGAAATTAATCGTATCGGAAAAGTTGAAGAAGGTAATACAGTTTCCGATTACACTCCGAATGAAATTGAAAAGCAGATTTCAATCTCTACCGGGTTGATGCATATCGAATGGAACAACAGGAAAATAAACATCCTCGATACACCGGGTTACTCCGATTTTGTAAGCGAAGTAAAGGCGGCTCTTAAGGTAAGCGAAACAGCTGTGTTTCTTGTTAAAGCAGCCGAAGGTGTTGAAGTAGGAACAGAAAGTGCAAACGAATTCGTTAAAGAATATGATTTACCTTCGAGCGTAATAATCAACAAAGTAGATAACGAACATTCGAGCTTTGCCGAAACGTTAGCTCAGGTAAAAGACAGACTTTCATCAGGCGCTACGGTTATTACCTTCCCGGCTTCAGAGGGAATACATTTCGATACTGTGATCGACGTTATTAAAATGAAAGCTTATACTTACGGAGAGCCGGGAAGCAAAAAAGTTACCGAAGCCGATATTCCTGACGATTTAAAAGATACCGCTGAAAATTACAGAACGGAATTAATCGAATCGATTGCCGAAACATCGGAAGAGCTGATGAACAAATACTTCGAAGAAGGAACCCTTACGGAAGAAGAACTTGAAAAAGGAATTAAGGATGCGATTTTGTCCAAATCGCTTACTCCGGTTTTTGCAATGTCGGCAACAAAAGGAGTTGGTACAAACAACTTCCTCGATTTCGTTGCAAAATATTTTCCGTCGCCTGCCGATACCGAAGGTGCTTCGGCTACTATTGCCGGAAAGGAAGAGAAGGTTTTCGTAAAACCCGATCCGAAAGGCGAACCGGTTCTGTTCATTTTCAAAACCATATCGGAACAGCACGTTGGTGAGTTATCGTTGTTCAAAGTTTACTCGGGTACGGTTAAAGCCGGTATGGATTTGTTGAATGAGAACAACAACAAAACCGAACGGCTTAATCAGCTTTATATTCTTAACGGGCATCACCGTAAAGATGTTTCGCAGGTTGTTGCCGGTGATATAGGCGCGGTTGTTAAGCTTAAAGATACTCATACAAACAACACGCTTGCTTCAAAAAATTATTCCGTAATTATCGATCCGATTGTATTCCCCGAAGCCGTTATACGCGGTGCTATTATTCCGAAAGCCAAAGGCGACGAAGATAAAATTGCATCGGGATTGCATACGCTTCACGAAGAGGATCCATCATTCAACGTTGCTTACGATCCTGAAATTGGTCAGACTATTATTTCCGGTCAGGGCGAGCTGCAATTAACACTTGCCGTTAAACGTTTGAAAGAACGCTATGGTGTGGAAGTAGATTTGGTTGAACCGAGGATTCCTTACCGCGAAACAATAAAGAAAACAGTTAACGATGTTGAATACAAACATAAAAAGCAATCCGGCGGCAGAGGTCAGTACGGTCATGTTCACTTTAAAATGGAGCCGTTACCAAGAGGAAAAGGATTCGAGTTTGTTGATGCAATTGTAGGCGGTGTCGTTCCGGGCAGATTTATTCCCGCAGTCGAAAAAGGAATAATCGAGACGATGGAGAAGGGAGTAATATCGGGCAACAAAGTTGTCGATGTTAAAGTAACGTTGTTCGACGGAACATTCCACAGCGTTGACTCGGATGAAATGTCGTTCAAAATAGCTGCATCGCAATGCTTTAAGAAAGGATTCCTCGAAGCAGGTCCATGTTTGCTCGAACCGATTTATGAAATAGAAGTAAAGGTTCCCGAAGAATTTATGGGCGACGTAATGGGCGATATATCGAGTAAACGCGGAAAGATTCTGGGTATGGATTCCGACGGACGTTTTCAGATAATTAAAGCTCTTGTACCTCTTGCAGAGCTTTATAAATATTCCTCCCACTTACGAAGCTTAACGCAGGGACGTGGTGTTCACAAACGTAAGTTCCATCATTACGAAGAAGTTCCGAGAGAGATTGAACAAAAAGTAATTGATGAATACAATAAATCGAGAGAAGAAGGAAATTAAATTCTAAACAGGGGTGATGATATTGTACTTCGTTCCGTGAAATGCGGAACGAAGTACTGGTTGTTAAACTCATTCAAGTTTATTTATAAATTTAAGATTTTATGGAAAAACTCTGGTCCCCTTGGCGTTCAATATATATCGAGTCTTTTAGCCAGAATCTGAAAGATGAAGAATGCATATTCTGTGCTGCCGCAAAGCATGATGTTGAAGACCCCGATAACCTTGTTGTTCATAAAGGCGAATTAACATACACTCTTCTGAATCTCTATCCCTACAATAACGGTCACCTGATGGTTGTTCCTTACAGACACATCAGTGAGTTCGGCGAACTTACCAAAGAAGAATCGGCTGAAATAATGCTGCAGCTTCAGCTTGCACAAAAGGCGCTTACTGAAATTTCTAAACCGCATGGCTTTAACATTGGTGCAAACCTTGGCAGGGTAAGCGGCGCCGGTATTGATGAGCATATCCATTTTCATATTGTTCCAAGGTGGAGTGGCGATACCAACTTTATGCCTGTGCTCGGCGAGGTTAAGGTGATTTCGCAGGATTTAAAGCAAACCAAAATCAAATTACTCGAAGCTTATAAAAAATTAACTTGATTGTCTATTACTCCCGGTTAATTTTAAACAATTCTAAAGGAGAATTCATTATGATGAAATTAAAAATGAAGACAATTCTGTTAATTTTATTCAGTGCGGTATTACTTCTTATTATTTCCTGCGGCAAGGAAAAAGAAGAAATACCCGAAACCAAACTTGAACTCCGCGAGGACGGATTGATTTATGAAAAGGGAAGCGATACACCTTATACCGGAAGCGAAAGAGCCCGCATTCAGGGTAAAATAATTGAGTACGATGTTGTTGACGGTGTTAAACAGGGTAAGTTCAAGCTTTATTACGAAGACGGAACTTTGGAGATGGAAGGGCAACTCGAAAATAACAATAATGTAGGTAAGTGGAAGTATTACTATCCTGATGGCAAATTGGAATCGGAAGGGTTTTTTGTCGATAACAAACCTGAGGGCAGATGGGTTTGGTACTATCCATCGGGAAAAATTAAAGAAGAAGGAAGTTATACAAAAGGAATACGTGTCGGCTGGTGGAAGCAGTATGATGAAACAGGTGGTGTTATAGAAGAAAAGAATTTTGAATTAGGTGATTCGACTGATACTAAAGCGGAGAATCCTTTATCGAGACACATGATTCCGAACGATAAAAAATGATCAGGTTCGGAACCTGCAGTTGGAAATACGATTCCTGGCGCGGCATTGTTTACTCGGACAAGGAAAATATAAACTACTTAAAGGAGTACTCGCAGCATTTTAACACGGTTGAAATCGATCAGTGGTTCTGGTCGCTTTTCCCTCCGAACAATGTTTCGTTGCCGGATAGAAGAACTGTGGAAGAGTATGCCGAATCTGTTCCCGATGATTTCCTTTTTACAATAAAAGTACCCAACGCAATTACACTTACACATTTTTATAACAAGGATAAAACCCAGCCGCTTGTTCCTAATCCTTATTTCCTTTCGAATGAATTGTTCAATGAGTTTCTGGAAAAGCTCAGTCCAATGGAAGATAAAATCGGAAGTTTAATTTTCCAGTTCGAGTATCTGAACAAGAAGAAGATGAGTTCATTGAGCAGGTTTCAGGAGATGTTCAGGCAATTCCATTCAAACCTGAAAAATAGCGTCCCGGCAATAGGCATTGAAATCAGAAATCCGAATTACCTCAACGCATCATATTTCCAGTTCATAAACGATTTAAAGTTGCATCACGTTTTTCTCGAAGGATATTTTATGCCCCCGGTAACTGAAATATATTCGAATTACAAATATCACGTAAACGATTTAACCGTTATCCGATTGCACGGACCTGACAGAAAGGGAATAGAAAAAATTGCCCGGAACAACTGGGATAAAATTTATGTGGATAGAGAAAAAGAACTTAGTGGCATTATCGAAATGATAAAAGATTTAAGGAACAGGGATGTTGATTTATTCGTCAATGTAAATAACCATTTCGAAGGTTCGGCTCCGCTTACAATTGAAAGAATCAGAAATGAATTGGGAGAAGACGTTTGAAATTACCGGTCACAAAATTCAAATATCAAACAAATAACGATAACCAATTTTTGAAATTCCAACTTCGTGAGTTTTATGTTTGATACATTGAAAATTGAAGATTGGAACTTATTTGTAATTTGCAGTTTGAATTTTGGGATTTCCCTTAGAATGACGTTGATTTACGACCCGAATCATATTAAATTTGTAACCTGAATTTTGAATCGGTTGTCACAAAAAAATAATTATCAGGGCCCATAGCTCAGTTGGTTAGAGCATTTGACTCATAATCAAAGGGTCGGAGGTTCGAGTCCTCCTGGGCCCACAACAAAAGCCCCGCAGAATTTAATGCGGGGTTTTTTATTTGTAATAGTATTGTTATACCGGAAATTAGCGGTTCAGCTTTCATACCAAAATTTATTTTAAAAGAATCATCTTTCTGGTCTGAATCAGCTTCTGTTTGGAAACATTCGAGATAGCAACTATTCTGTAAAAGTAAATTCCCGAAGGAAGTTCTGATGCTGAAAAATCGTAACGGAATCTGCCAGCCGGTAAAATCTGGTTCTCAAGGAGTACATAAACTTCCTGTCCCGTGATGTTGTAAATCTTCATGGAAACATTCGATTCTTCGGGTAAACCAAATTCTATTTTTGTCGAGGGGTTAAACGGATTCGGGTAGTTTTGATATAACGTGTATACATCGGGTATATTATTATCGATAAATTCTACATCAGTAGTATTTAGTATTACAAAATCGGAATCCGAAAAATCAAAGACAAGACTGTCTTCAGCACTTGATATTTTTACTTTGTAATCGTTTCCCGGCGGAATGTCTTGAGGAATATCCCAGGGATATTGTCCATCACTGAAGGTTGAAGATTTTATCAGAGAATGAAATTCGCCGCCTTTGTAAAGTTCAATTCTAACCTTGGCGCTGATATTATCAGTCCAGAGGATGTCATGCTGTGTTCCCGTCTGCCAGTTCTCGCCGCCGTTTGGTTTAGTCACAACAATTTCCTGCGGGAAAATGGTAAAATTGCTGTCGGAAAAGTCGAAAACAATGTCATCACTAACACTGGAGATTCTAATCTTGTAATCATTCCCCGGTTCCGTATCCAGTGGAATATCCCAAGGGTATTGCCCATCACTAAAAGTGGAATCTTTAATTACGGAGTGTAAGCTTCCTCCTTTGTATAGCTCTATTTTCACTCTCTCACTTATGTTATCGTTCCACAAAATATCGTGTGTAGTACCTGCCTGCCAGTTTTCACCTCCATTTGGTTTTGTAACTGTAATTTGTTTTTCAAAGATTGTGAAGTCTGCATCGGAGAAATCGGAAATCACATCATCTTCAACACTCGTAATCTTAACTTTGTAATCATTTCCCGGATCAATAGATAGAGGAATGTCCCACACATACTGTCCGTCACTAAATGTCGAGTTCTTAATTGTTGAATAGAAACTGCCACCTTTATATAACTCAATCCTCACTTTTTCGCTTATATTATCCGTCCAGAGGATGTCGTGCGTACTTCCAGTCTGCCAGTTCTCTCCGCCGTTTGGTTTTGTGACTGTTATCTGCTTTTCGAAAATAGTAAAGTCAGCATCTGAGAGATCGAAAATTACATCGTCCTCAACACTTGTAATCTTAACTTTATAATCGCTACCGGGATCAATAGACAGAGGAATGTCCCACACATACTGTCCATCACTAAAAGTAGAATCTCTAATTGTTGAATACAAATTACCGCCCTTGAAAAGTTCTATCTTCACTTTCTCACTAATGTTATCAGTCCAAAGGATATCGTGAGTTGAGCCTGTTTGCCAGCTTTCTCCGCCGTTTGGTTTTGTAACGGTTATCTGCTTTTCAAAAATTGTAAAGTCAGCATCTGAGAGATCGAAAATTACATCGTCCTCAACACTTGTAATCTTAACTTTGTAATCGCTGCCGGGATCAATACTTAACGGAATATCCCACACATACTGTCCATCACTAAAAGTAGAATCTTTAATTGTTGAATACAAATTACCGCCCTTGAAAAGTTCTATCTTCACTTTCTCACTAATGTTATCAGTCCAAAGGATATCGTGAGTTGAGCCTGTTTGCCAGCTTTCTCCGCCGTTTGGTTTAGTAACTGTAATTTGTTTTTCGAAGATAGTAAAGTCCGCATCAGAAAAATCAAAAATTACATCGTCTTCAACACTCGTAATCTTAACTTTGTAGTCACTGCCGGGATCAATACTTAACGGAATATCCCAGACATACTGCCCATCGCTGAAGGTTGAATCTTTTATAGTGGAGTACAAAGTACCACCTTTGAAAAGTTCTATCCTCACTTTCTCACTTATATT
>JAJRSV010000151.1 GCA_024278655.1 Bacteroidota bacterium
CGGGACCAACCAAACGCCCGCTGCCAATTGTATGACACGCAATGCATGTTTTCTTAAAGATTTGTTCGCCTTGGGTTTGAGGGAAGGAATTGCCGGATAGGAATGTGGTTGCGGTTAGTACAAAAAACAGGATAACCGCATTGTTACAAAATAGTTTTAGGACTTTCATATGCCATTCCTTTTTTTAAAATGCATTATTTATGTCCTTTCTTCTTAAATCAGATTGTAATGTCCGATTAAAACTAAGGAATTATAAAATACTTGTCAAGAAAAAAATATTATTTCGGTGAAAAAATTTTACCGGGCACCATTACACAGGACGGGAAAATAACAAAGCAGATGGAAATAAATCTTTCCTGTGCTCACTCAATTAATCCGGCTGCTTTTTCATTTCCCCTTATGAACCCGCATAAAAATACCGGTATCAAATATCACCGAAACGTCATTCGCGAACGTCATCCATAATTTCTTTCACCGGTTTCATTTCATCTGAAAGCATTCCGAAAAAAGCCTGGTCTTTTATCTTTTTGTTGTTCTTATATCCAACAGGTAAAATTACACCTTTGGCTTTCCCGTGATATAACACGGTTATTTTTTCCTTCCTTTCCAGTGCCTTCAGAATTTTATTCATTTTATACCTTAGATCTAATATGAATGCTTCAATAACTGTTTTTCCTCTTGCGAAAATGTATAGTTTTAATTTACATTTTTATATAAATGATGCAATCAAAATATTCGGATTAATCTAATGTCAATCACAATAAATTATAATGATTTATAATATTCGATAATCTATTACCTCTTCATATTAAGGAATATAACCATGCTCAAGGTTAAGCAGCGATTCACGGTTATCGAACTGGTTGTTCCATACTTCGCTTATTGAGTAAACCAGTGCAAACTGAAAACGCGTTTCGCTGTTGCCGAACAGACTTGCAAGGTCGCCTTTATATTTTAAATACTGAACCTGTAAGCCGATATCGAAATTAAGTCCTAAACTGTAAAACGTATTGAAAACAAACTGATACTGATCCGTAATATTCTCAAGATTCGGAAAGCTCTTGTAACCGAATGACAGGGCAATCTGCAGCGTGGGTCTTTCCAGCTTGCGGTATAAAAACCGTAAGCTTGTAAAGTTAGATATCGATGCAGCTCTTGTCATTAGCATATTATCAGTAACGTGCTTTACTTCATCAAAACCTACGTTATAAATAAACTGGCTTCGCAAATCGATAAAGTAAACCGGGTCTCTTACAACATTAATTATTGCAGAGGCAGAAATGTTTTTAAGCATCTTATCGAACTTGTTAGTGTAACCCGCTCTGCTTGTAAGAAAGTTGTTCATTCCAATACCAATTTGCTGAAGTATGGGTCTGTTCCATAACTGAGTCCGCGGAACCCGGTACATAAACGAAAGCCCGATTGCATTTAAGCTGAAATCGTTTTCGGTTGTTTCGGGTGCAACAGGGGTTTTGGTGTAATGTTCGCCATGAAGACGCAGCCAGTATCGCTGCCCGAAAACATGCGAATACTCGAACACATTGCCGTACTGGTTATCTTCGGAATTTACACCTGATGAGTAGGGATTCAATACATCCGTAAAATGGATAGCATCATCATCCCTTAAAGTTGGGAATTCAATTAATGAACTTGCAACACGCGAACGACCAAGTTTAATAATGTTGGTTCTGTCTTCGAGCAAAAGAAATGTTTGATGAAAAAATATTTGTCCCAAATCGGAATCCGCATCGGGGAATTGCATTCCGATAACAAACTGCCCGCGAAAATTGCTGTAGAGCTTTTGTCTGAAACCGAGCAGAATACCGGAATCGGAAAAATCGTTTATTGCCGAAGTTGTTGAATTTAAATTTGCATCGATGTTAACCGACATAACGCCCCGCGCAGCCAATTCGATTTCGGGTCGTACCTGTGCGAAAGAATTATATGTTAGGGTTAAAAAAAGAATCAAAATTATTTTAAATAAATGTTTTTGTTTTACCATTTTATTTTCCTCAACGCTTTATTAAAATCACTTTGTTTTATAATTGTTCGTTTATTCATCCAATGCTACTATCGGCAGTGAATTAAGTCCCATTTTCTTTGCCATCATATTCAGTTCGGCTTCTTCAGCGGGCATGTCTTCGTAAACTAATGCGAGAAGGTTCCCTCCGGGATACAACCCGTTGTTTGTAACCCGCCTCGTATCGTGGTCGTGGAAAGTCCATATTCCTCTGTTCGTACCTTCGATAATAATATCGAGTGTTTTACCGGGACTTAAGCGTAGAGTATTCATCTGAGTAGGTTGAGGTAAAGGTAATCCGTCGTTGCAAACCAGCCAGAAGTCGTGACCATGAAGATGTAAATAGTGTTCCTCGGTTCCGGCATTAATTAAACGAACGCGGATGTTTTCACCTTCCTTAATATAAATGTTCGGAGTCATCGGATATGATTTACCGTTAACCGTAAACCAGTTGGGTATAGGCAAGTCGGCTGGCGAACGCCTGTTAACAACATACGGCGGCTGGTATCCGTTTTCCACCGATTTAACAAATTCATCTTTTGTATCGAACACAGCAAAGCGTTCCTTATCGAACCTTCCGTTTTTTATAAGGTACATTCTTTCCTTCATCCGTTCGAGCATTGTGTTGAGTTCGTTTCGTATAAAATTAGTATCGTGTGCTGAGTAAACGAGAGTGTACTCACGTTCGTACGGATATTGTTTTTGTATCGGGTCATCATCATTTTCGATTATCAAACTGCCGTACATACCCGACTGCATATGCAGCAATGTTCCCCAGTGGCAGTGATAAAAATGAGTGCCGTACGGTTCGGCAGTAAATTCGTATGTGAATTCCTGACCCGGCATAACCGGCATTTGGGTTACGTAAGGAACGCCGTCCATTCTCCATGGAACGTGTATTCCATGCCAGTGAATCGTATGATTTATCTCGGTCTTGTTTTTAAACTTAACCCGCACTTTGTCTCCCTGCTTAACCCGCAGTTCCGGTCCGGGTACCTGATTATTGAATGCAAGTGTGTGGATTTTGAATGCCGGAACTATTTCCTGCTGGTATATATCGATGAACAGTTCAAATTCTTTCACCCCGTTTTTGATAGTCGGTTTCAGAACAGGCGGGAATTTCTTCTTGTTCTTCTCGATTACGGTTTTAGAAATAAGCGAAGCAGGAAGTAAAGATGCGGCTGCGGCAGATGTTGTAACTCTTACAAAGTCACGTCTTTTCATTTATTCCTCCTGAAAAATTATAATCTAAATTGCATTATTTGATTAAAGAGATAAACCAGGAATTAAATTTATATCGGGAATAATTCAAACCAATCACTTACCATTATAAAACAAAATATAACAATTCAGTCCCCGGTAATAAGTTTAAATCTTTGTTTATAAATTACTGCCTTTATCGGATAACTACCTAACAAATTTGCATATTCGGCAATTTTTGTCGTCATTCTGTTCATCGTTACAATCACTTCATAGAATAAGCGCTCCGGCTGTTCCGATACTTTGAAAGCGAGATAGTAATCTCTAATCTCCATTGCTTTTAAACGGTTATCGGATAACTTAACAGCTTCGGGCCACCATTTCCATTTTTGAGCGACGGTAAAAGAGGTATCTTTTAATATCCGGTTATCTTTATTCATTAAACGAATTTGAAGTACTATAAAATGTTCCGGGTCCCCGGTTGGAATGTAATGTCCGGCTCGTTGATTGAAAAGTGAAACCGTAATGAACGCACTATCGCCTAAAGATATGTGTGAAGGGGAAAAGCGAACTTTTATATCCAGTCCTCTAACGTAATCTTTAACGATTGTATCCCTGCCCATGGTTTTTGGAACAGCACTTCCTATAAATGTATGCTGCCTTGTCCATCTCGCTCTTGTGTACGAAGTTAAACGTCTGTAAACCGAAGGCATATGGCAGCTAATACAATTTTGTCCTGCCAGCGGATAAGGACTCTCTTTCCACTCTTCACCTGTACCAAAAGTACAAACGAGTGTTGGGTTTACTTCATCCAAAACATTATGGCAGCTCATACATAATTTGCTCGAAAGAAAATCGTTATCTTTTTTTACCGGGTGAGGGGAGGTTCCGCTGTTTCCGTATGGTCCGATTATAACACCATCGCGTACGTGGCAAACTGCGCAGGTAATTGCTTCCTTTTGTAAGTTGTAATCGAAGTTTGGATTAGGTCTTTTTACGGGTTTAAAATAATCGCCGTTTTCTTTACCCAAAATTATAAACTCCTGCTGGTTTTGCAAAGGAGTATGGCAATTGATACAAACCCAAAGTTTCTTATCCTTCTTCCACTCCGCCTGGAACTGAAGGTCTTCCCAGGCTTTGCTGTGATTGGCTCTTCTCCATTCAAGATAAATATCTTTATGGCAGCCGCCGCATTCTTCGGCGGAAAGTGATTTTAATCCTTTAGGAATTACTTGATTGGGAATCGCCTTTTCCCAATGCTTCGTAAGAGGAACTATTTCAACAGTCTTTTCTTTTTGATTATTTTTTTCTGAATCAGAACATCCGGTTACTATAAAAGCGAAAATAAGGGCGGATAATAGTAAGATGAGTTTCAATTTTTTCAACATTAAAAATAAGTTTAAAGAAATAATTTTACTTGTGTAAAAGTTAATCTCTAAAGTAACTTAATACAAGTGATGTTGTATAAAACACTTTCTTTCAGTTTAACTATCATTGCTGTCCAAAATATTTTTTTTTGTTGAGTAACTATTCATTCTTTAATAGCAGAATTAAAAATTTTTACAAAAACTGCAACCCGGCACCCTGCCGGTATTTCAGAGAAATTTATTTTGGACAGATGTTTCACAAACCGGAAATTTATTAAACCTCTACGAGGTTTTTACTACCTGATGATGGTTGAAATGCTACTACAATAATATAACCTCTACGAGGTTAATTACGGAGTAGATATAACATTTAATTGATTTTAAAAAAGTTCCGGTGATGATTTAGGTTAAAGAAAAAGCGGGACAAACTTGCACTTGCAAAGAACATCGTAGATGTTCAATTATTGTAGAAAAGAAAGGGAAAAAACAAAAATATCCTCGTAGAGGATCAATAAGCAGGAGACAAAAAATATAAAGCCAAAATACAAACCGAGACCGTCCGAATTATTTTATTATTTGATCTACTACTACTAAAACGAATGTAAACACCTGTAATCCATTTTAATTTTTACTCTGCCGGTATTTCAGAGAAATTTATTTCGGACAGATGTTTCACAAACGGAATCTTATTAAACCTCTACGAGGTTTTTACTACCTGATGATAGTTGAAATGCTGCTACAATAATATAACCTCTACGAGGTTAATTACGGAATAGAGATAACATTTAATTGATTTTAAAATAGTTCCGGTGATGATTTAGGTTAAAGAAAAAGCGGGAGAAACTTACACTTGCAAAGAACATCGTAGATGTTCTATTATTGTAGAAAAGAAAGAAAAAAAACAAAAATATCCTCGTAGAGGATCAATAAGCAGGAGACAAAAAATATAAAGCTAAAATATAATCTGATACTGTCCGAATTATTTTAAATTAAAAACGGGACTGGCAAGACCAGTCCCGCTTACATTTTACAGGAGGCGTTCACTATGAAGATATTACTTGAGTAAATTCATCTTTCTTACAAGACTGTGTCCGTCAACTTTGAGTTGATAGAAATATGTTCCCGATGATAAACCGGCTGCGTTAAAGTTTACCGAATGCAAACCTGCAGACATTTGTCCGTTTACCAATTCTGCAACTCTTTGTCCTAATGCATCGTATATTGTTAATTGAACATCGGAGCTTTTCTCTAAAACAAATTCGATTGTTGTAGATGGGTTGAACGGGTTCGGATAATTTTGTTTAAGAGTATATTTATCAACGGTAATATCGCCTTCGGGATTAACACCCGAAACAGTGGTGCCCGTTAGAATTACAAAGTTACTTGCAACAGAAGATGAAAAACTAATGGTGTTGTTTGCCAAATCAACATAAGCATTATCAACAAGTGTCCAGCTTTGAGTGTTCTTGTTCCAGTATTTAACCTGCAGTGTTGATTCATCGATATTATAACCCTGAAGCTGAATATCGTTGTAATGGAACTGGTAATCAGCATCGTTGTTGAAGCTCATCATTCCGCCGCAGCCGCCGTCTTCCCACATCATATTGTTTCCCCACGGATCGAATATGCCTATCTCGTAACCGGCGAAAATATTTTCGTTTTCTGCATAAGGTATATCTTCGGGATATAATTCCAGTAACTGAACGAAGATAGAATTCGGTTCCATCATACCGCCGTTGTGCCATCCGGGATATACAGTCATCCAATCGTCACCGTCGAAGACAGAATTAATTTGTACCGGATCATTCATATATCTTTCACACCAACCGCCGCCGAATGTTCCGCCGAATAAAGTAGAGTCGAACCATTCCAATCCGTTAATCTCGTAAACAATAACCATTGGCAAATCGTTTCTGTCTAATTTACCACCAACGATTGATATCTGGTCTCCGTCTTCCGGACGCGTTGCACCTGATTCCGGCTCATACCAGGGAGGACCGAAGTTAAGGAAATATTCGGGTATCCCGTCCGAGTCTTCATCAAGGTAATACATATTCATCATAAAGGTTGTATCGACAAGAGCAATTCCGTCTATCGAAACCGTAACGAGTGAATCATCCAGCCATCCCCAGGAATAACCGTTGCATCCTCCGCCATGATGTCCGCCGCCGTGAGAATGATGACCCATATTATTCCAGAACGCATCGAGCGGATCGCGCCAGAATTCACCATTAATTTCATACACAACTATCATCGGTTCATCCATCATATTGTTTTCGTACAAACCGCCTGTTATTGTTATAGTGTCACCGTCGTTCGGACGTGTTGCGTTGCTGCTGTCCGGTTCGTACCACCAGGGACCGAAGTTAAGAAAGTAATCTTCCACACCGTCGTTATCTTCATCAAGGAAATACATCGGGTGCATCATTGAAGTATCGACTATTGCTATGCCTGTAACCGTTACGGTTTCAAGTGAATCGGGGTCGATGTTGCCGCAGCCATGATGTTCGCTCATTTGAGCAAACGACACTGTGGCTACCGACATCATAAACAATATTAATACCAATATGCTTTTAATCTTTTTCATTTCGTTCTCCTCTTGTTTTAATAATTTAACTCTTTTGAAAATTGATATATAAATACTTATTGAAAGCTCGGATTTCTTAAGTATTTATTCTGTAAATAAGAGCGGGAGAATCAAATCAGTAATACACTTGTTGTAATATTATATTGGTCGTAGGGCGGGAGAAAGTTTTTGTAATAATGTAAGTAGGAAAATTCATTTATGTTTTCGATACCGGAATTTTGCAGGGACTGCAGATTAACGGGAATGCCATAAATACATTTGATGCAAACGTTTTTATTGTCCTTATCTTTCAGAATCTCCCGCAAGTTTACAACAGTATCGATGCAATGAGAACAGCTTTTAAAATCCCCGTCTTGTTCCTGAAGCGGATGTTGACATTCCTTTATGCAGTCGGATACCCCGTTCAGCTCGATTGCAATATGTCCTTCGTGAATGCAGATAACGAACTGTCCGGTAGTTACCGTAAGCATAAATAACGAATAGGCAAGCGCCAGTGATAATAATTGCCGTATGTAATTTTTTCTGATGTTCAAATTAAAATGTTGTGATTAATTTAATGACGAAAAAACCGGACAGCTTTTGTGCCACTTTCGTAGTTCGGCAAATGTTATAAAACATTAAAAAATCAATATTTACGGATTCAATATTTCTTAACAATGAAAAGGAAAAATCTTAAATTCTATAAAACAGGAATCGCTGAATAGCATTCATTATTTATTCTCTTTATTATAACCGGTTAAACGCAGGATTGGTTTTGCTTGAGGTATGTGAGCAGGCAGGTAAATCTGTTACGTTTTTTTAATTTTTTTATTGTCGGTCTTTACCGGCTGCGGATTCAAATCTATAATTTTACCATCTTTATATACAATAATCGGCAATCCTAACTTCCTTCGCCTGTCCATTTCTTTTGCCCATACGCGTTCCACAGCTTCACAAATTTTTTTCGAGCGGTAACTTTGTTTTGGTTTGTTCTTTTCTGATTTCATAACATTTAAAATTAACATTTGATATTGATAAAATAACCTACATTTTCAATACTCTCGTTGCATTCAATATTGCAATTAATGCAACACCCATATCTCCGAACACAGCTTCCCACATTGTAGCTATTCCGAATGCTGCAAGTATAATGAATAGTAATTTTACTCCGAGTGCAAAAAGAATATTCTGCCAGACGATCCTTCTCGTTTTCTTTGCTATTCTAATTGCAGCCGGAACGCTTGAAGGAGTGTCGTTCATCAAAACAACATCGGCGGTTTCAACCGCAGCGTCGGAACCTAATGCGCCCATGGCTATTCCAACATCTGCACGGGCAAGAACCGGTGCATCGTTTATGCCGTCGCCTACAAATGCAACCTTCTCATTCTTTTTCGATTCGGTTATAAATTTTTCAATATACTTTACTTTATCCTCGGGAAGAAGCTCGTAGTAAACCTCATCTACGTTCAGCTTTTTTGCCATCGATTTTGCAGCGGATGAATTATCGCCTGTAAGCATAATGCATTTGCTTACCCCGAGATTTTTCAACTCGGCAATGGCTTCCGCCGAATCTTCTTTTACACTGTCGGATATAACAATGTAACCTGCATATTTTTTATTAACAGCTACGTGAACAACCGTGCCTTCAACATCGCATTTATCGTGTGTGATATTTTTTTTATGAAGCAGTCTGTCGTTGCCTGCGATAACTGTTACGCCGTCAATCTTTGCTTCTATGCCAAGTCCCGACAATTCGGTTATGTTGCCAACCTTATCCCTGTCGATTTTCTTTTTGTATGCTTCAAGTATCGATTGCCCGATTGGATGAGTGGAACCCGATTCGGCATAAGCGGCAAACTCAAGGACTTCGTCTTCATTGTAGCCGTTCTTCGGAACGATTTCCGAGACTTTAAATTCACCTTTCGTTAAAGTTCCTGTTTTATCGAACACGACGGTTCTTACTTCGGTTAATGTATCGAGATAGTTGGAACCTTTAACCAATATACCTTTGCGCGATGCACCGCCGATGCCCCCGAAGTACCCGAGCGGAATACTTATCACCAATGCGCAGGGACACGAAACAACTAACATAATCAAAGCGCGGTATATCCAAACCGAAAAAAGTTCTCCCTGAACCAATAAAGGAGGAAGCGTTGCCACAAGTATTGCTCCGAATACAACTGCCGGAGTGTAGTAGCGTGCAAACTTCGTGATGAATTTTTCGGTCTTTGCTTTTTTAGCGGTTGCGTTTTCAACAAGGTCTAAAATTTTAGAGATGGATGATTCGCCGAACAGCTTTGTTACTTTAACGGTTAACGTGCCCGACTTGTTAATCATTCCCGCCATAACCTGTTCGCCTGTTTTAACGGAACGGGGAACCGATTCGCCCGTAAGTGCAGAAGTATCGACCATGGATTTACCTTCGATAACTTCGCCGTCCAACGGAATTTTCTCGCCGGGTTTGATTAATATCTTCTGACCGATAGTAACGCTTTCGGGAGAAACCTGTTTAACAATTCCGTCGGTTATGAGGTTTGCAGAATCGGGTCTGATTTCCAGCAGCTTTTTAATCGACCTTCTCGAACGGTGAACGGCAAGGTCCTGAAAGAATTCACCCACGTTATAAAATACCATTACCGCAACGGCTTCCGGCATTTCGTGAATGGCAAAGGCACCCAGAGTTGCAACCGACATCAAAAACTGTTCGTTGAAAACCTGTCCTCTTAAAATATTCTTTGCCGCACCTTTCAGCACACCCCAGCCGCTTAACAGGTAAACGAAAATGAACACGATATACTCTGCGAATGAGTACGGAGTATCGTGCAAATCATCTTTGAATATTATTCCGGCAATAAGCAGAAGAATAATTATCGCAATTTTAGAGAGGGTCTTCTTTAAGTTGAATTCATCTTCTTCTTCATTTTCTTCGGCATCCGGATCGATGATTTTTACTTCCGGTTCAATCTCGTTTATTTTCTTCTTTACTTTTTCAAAATCTTCGGTGTCAACTGTGATGGATGAATTGGCAAAATTAACCGAGACAAACTTTACCTCTTCTAACTTTGCAACGCCTTCTTCAATTTTGGATGCACACGAGGCGCAATCCATATTTTGTAATTTATACTTTTTCATGATTCAAATTTATATTTATGTGATTATTCCAAAATAACTTCCGATGCTTCGAAACTTTCCTTGTGTAAATGTCCCGTAAGCACTACGGTTAAAGCAGTATCGATACCATCCGGGAGCCCGTTTATAGCAGCAATTTTCTTCTCAATACCTGAACGGTCTTTGGCAAAAAAGTATGCTGTAGTTCCCTTCGGATCGATAAGGAAACCTCTTTCGTGAACAACCTGAACTCTGATCTTTTTGCTTGCAGTATTATTTGTGCTTAAATCACTGAACGAACCGAGACCCTGTTTGGGAGCAAAGTATGTTGAATAAACCAAATATACTATAAGCAAAAGTAATAAAGGAAGAATAAGTTTTTTATATATTTTAACCATTGCTCTTCTTTTATATTGTTAAATTAATGTTAATTAAGATTTAAACTAAACCGCATTGATGCCTCTTTCGCCGGTGCTGATTCTTATGGCATCGTCAACGGTGCTTATATAAATCTTTCCATCGCCGCGCAATCCGGTGTGTGCTTTTTCGCGTATCGTGGTTACTATCTCTTCGGTCAATTCATCTTTGCAAAATATTTCAATTTTTATATGAGGCACATAATCAACAAGATCCTCTACAATACGGTGCGGTTCGTCTTTGGCTTTTGTGCGTCCGAATCCGCGCACATCCAAAACACTCATCCCGGTAAGACCTTCAACTTTATGAAGAGCCAAAGTAACTTTAGATAATTTATGAGGTTTTACATAAGCAATTATATGTTTCATTTTTACTCCCTTTATATTTGTTCTTAATGAAGGGCAGCACGTAAACGCTGCCCGTCAAATTAATTTTCTATTTCTGCTTCTATATCAATTGCGAACCACTTGTAAAGTGCCGGCAATACAAGCAAGGTTAATATTGTTGAAGTTACCAACCCTCCTACAACAACCGTAGCAAGCGGACGCTGAACTTCGCTTCCGGTTCCTGTTGCAGTAAGCAGCGGAATTAAACCTAACGCCGTTGTAATCGCCGTCATCAGCACGGGACGCAATCTTAACTTGGCACCTTTAATCGATGCTTCGTTTATACTGAGTCCTTCTCTTAATAACTGGTTGAAATATGTTATTAATACCATTCCGTTTTCAAGTGCTATTCCGAACAACGCTATGAAACCGACGGAGGAGGGAACAGACAGATTTTGACCCGTAATCCAGAGCCCAACTATTCCTCCAACGAGTGCGAGCGGTATGTTCAATAAAATAAGCACAGAGTTTTTAAGCGAATTAAAACTCGAGAAGAGTAAAAGAAAGACTAAAAGGAGTGTTACCGGAATAACGATAGCAAACCTTTTGTTTGCTTCCTGCTGAAGCCGGAACTGACCTCCCCACGTAACAAGATATCCGGGAGGTAAATCTACCTGCTCATCGATTGCACGCTGTCCTTCTTCAACAAACGAGCCGATATCCCTTCCGATTACGTTACACTGAATAGTGATAAAACGCTGATTCTGTTCTCTTGTTATCTGTCTTGGACCGACAATCTCTTCGAAATCGGCGAGCTGGCTCAGCGGCACTTTCACTCCCGATGGTGTTTCGATGAGGATATTTTTAATTGCTTCCGGAGTTTGGCGCGCTTCGGGCTGGAAGCGGACGAGTATATCGAATCTTCGTATTCCTTCGAATATTTGTCCGGCAACTTCGCCGCCCACAGCCGTGCGGATTGCTTTCTGAACATCTTCAAGATTAACACCGTACCGTGCAATGCCGTGCCTGTTAACAATAATTTTAAGCTGGGGTTTTCCGCTTACCTGGTCAACTTGTATATCTGCTGCTCCGTCAACCGTACGGATTACTGCGGCAATTTCATCGGCTTTCTGTTTGAGTGTTGCAAGGTCGTCGCCGAAAAGCTTTATCGCCAGTTCGGCTCTGACGCCTTCCAACAGCTCGTCAACCGTCATCTGAATCGGCTGAGTGAAATTTGTAAGCACACCGGGCATCTCACCGAACTCTTCTCTTATTATCTGTTCGAGGTCCTCCTGCGTTGCTCCCTCGCGCCATTCGTCTTTCGGTTTTAGAAGAATGTACATCTCGGCACTATTAATCGGATCGGTGTGTGCTCCCACTTCGCCGCGCCCGATTCTTGTAACAACTCCGGTTACTTCGGGAATTTTCATCAACCGTCTTTCGGCAATTAATGTTAAGCGGGTGCTTTCGGTTAGCGAAATTGAAGGTGCCATCTGCAAACGCAGAACCAATGTTCCTTCCTGAAGAGTAGGTGTAAACTCGGAACCGAGCTTTGGGAAAATAATTGCTCCTATAATCAGCATTGCCGCAGCTAAAATAATTGCCGCCGCTCTCTTCTTTACGAAGAAGGTTACTACCGGTTCGTACAGTTTTTGGAGTGTGCGTACAATCCATATATCCTGCTCGTTCGATTTACTTTTCTTTTTCGATTTTTTCATCAGCAAGGATGAAATAACCGGAGCGATTAATATTGCGAAGAAAAGCGAACCGAGCATTGCAAGTGCAATTGTAAAAGCCAATGGCTTGAATGTTTTGCCTTCGACACCCTGCAGCGTGAACAACGGAATGAAGACAGTGATGATAATTATGATTGCAAAAATTATCGGTCGTACTACTTCCTTGCTTGCACGCGAAACAACGTGTATAAACGGTTCATCGGGTGCTTCACGTTTAACCCTGTCGATGTTTTCTACCAAAACAACACTCGCATCAACCATCATTCCTATGGCAATTGCCAAACCTCCGAACGACATAAGGTTTACGGAAATGCCGAAGTACTGCATTCCGATAAACGCAAACATAATTGAGAAGGGGATTGACAGTGCCACAACCACCGAAGGTCGTAGAGAACCCATAAACAGCATGAGCACTATAATCACCAAAACAATTCCCTGTAGCAATGCACCGGTTACGGTTTTAATGGCGGCTTCCACAAGTGTTTTCTGTTCATAGTACGGAACTATTTTTATTCCGTCCGGCAGAATTTTGTTTATCTCTTCAACCTTCTGTTCCACTTTGCCTATTACGGTTGACGAGTTGGTTCCGAACAGCTTTATAACCATTCCGGCTACAACTTCACCGATTCCGTTTCGGGTTTGAACTCCTCTTCTCACAGCGCCGCCGATTTCTATTTCGGCTAACTGGCTTAAGTAAACCGGTATTCCGTCATTCGATTTTATAATTATATTTTTTAAATCTTCAATCCTGGTTGCAAGACCGATTGACCTAACGAGGAACTCTTCGGCATCTTTTTCGATGAACGATGCTCCCACGTTAAGGTTGTTGCTTTTTATTTTATCGACTATATCGTTAACTGTTACATCGTATCGCAGTAAAGCATTCGGATCGACGACAACATGAAATTGCTTTTCCCATCCACCGATTCCCAGCACTTCTGTTACGCCGGGTACGGTTTGAAGCTGGAATTTAATCAGCCAATCCTGGATTGTTCTTAATTCTTCGAGTGTGTATTCACCAGTTTCGTCTTCGAGGTAATAGAAAAGAACCAATCCCATACCGGTTGAGATGGGACCCATCTGCGGATCACCGAAACCTTCCGGTATCTGCTCCCGCGCTTCCTGCAGCCGTTCGTTTACAAGCTGCCGCGCAAAGTAAATGTCGGTTCCTTCCTCGAAATAAATGTTAACAACCGACAGACCGAAATTCGATACCGACCTTATCAAACGTAAGTTCGGTAAACCGTTCATCGATACTTCGACGGGAAAAGTTATATACTTTTCAACTTCTTCAGGTGCCAGTCCCTCGGTTGTAGTAAATACCTGAACAAGTGCAGGCGATACATCGGGAAAGGCATCGATAGGTAACTGTTTATACCTAAAGTATCCTCCGGCAATAATAAATACGCCTAAAACAATCAACAGCAGGCGGTTCCGGAGAACAAAATCAATAATCTTCTCCATTTTTTCTCCTTAGTTTAGTGTCCGTGTCCGCCGCCGAACGATTCTTTAAGCAGTTCGGCTTTGATTGTGAATGCACCTTCGGAAACATACATCTGTCCCGGATGTAACCCGGATAGAATTTCAACAGATTTATTGTTTTGAAGTCCAATTGTTACCGGCTGCGGTCTGAATGCGTTCTTTTCCTTTACGAACACAACCGTTTCGCCTTCGAACATTTGTATGGCGTTTTTATTCACCGCCATCGGAACCTTCTTTTGCGTAGTATAAACTTTGGCTGTAATAAACATTCCCGGTTTCCATATTCCGGAAGTGTTGTTCAACTTTACTCTTGCCGTTGCCGTTCTGGTTTGTTCATCAACAATGGGACTAACATAAAATATTTTCGATTTGTTGATTTGACTTCCTTCGATTGTCGATACTTCGGCAATCTGTCCCACTTTAATTTTCAACAAGTCTTTTTGATAAACACTTAAGCTTGCCCAAACCGATCTGAGGTCGGCTACCGTTACGGCGTGTTCGTTATCTACAATAACTTCGCCCGGCGTCATGTGAATGTTTATAACCGTTCCGGCTATAGATGATTTTACTTCGTACTGAACCAGACTTTCGTTACTTTCAATTACCGCAATTACCTCACCTTTCTCCACTCGGTCGCCGATGTTCTTCCTTACTTCCCTTACTATTCCGGCAAAGCGCGGAATTATATGCGCGACCTTTGTAGGATCGGGAATTATTTCGCCGGTCAGGTCGGAGTGTAGTTGCAATGTGCCGGGACCGACTTCGTTAATCTGTATTCCGAATTCATCCAGTTCCTTTTGGGAAAGGGATACAACTTCCTCGTGTTCCTCTTCCTCCAATTCGTTATTAATATTTCCCTCAACACTTATTTTAGTTTCGGGTAATCCGGTATTTGTTATGTTAAATAATATGTAAGCAGCGATAGTTCCAATCGCCAATCCAATTGTTAAATAAATCCAATTACTTTTGTTCTTCATTTTTTCATTCCGTATTAATTTATAGTTGCCAGGTTTTGTCCGATTAATCTTTCGAGCCGGGCTAACTGAATGTTATAGTTACCCAGTGTTTTCAAATACTCGCTTTGCAGTTCGAACAATGTCCGCTGCGAATCCAGCACATCGAGTATTGTAAATCTTCCCACAAGATTTCCTTCTCTTATTGTATTGAATGCGTTTTGTGCATTCGGTATAGATTCTTCTTTCAATTTCTTTAATGATTCCGATAGTGAAAGCAGGTTGTTGTATGTTGTCGTAAGTTCGGCAACAAGATTATTTTTCTCTGCAGTAAATTCCGATTTCTTCTGATCGAATCGTATAACAGCTTCTTCTCTTGCGCCCTGGTTCCTGTCGAATATAGGCAGGGGAATTGAAGTACCGATTACGAATGAATTATCGGAAGTTTGATTCAGCCATCGTAAACCTGCGGCAATTGTAAGGTCGGGTACCGATTTAGCATCTTCCAAATCGATTACCGCTTCCTGCCTTTCGAATACTTTTTCGTACATCGCAAGCTCCGGAGATTGCAGCAGTTTACTTTTAAGCAATCCGTAATCGGGCAGCTTATCGAGAACAATCAATTCTCCGTCCAGCTTTTTGAATGAAACACTTTCCAATCCTAACTGCTTAACGAGTCTTTGTTTAACCGATTCATAAGCATATTCGGAATTATTCAATCTTATCTCCAAAGCACTAACAATTACTTTTGCTCTCGATGCTTCGGCAGGCGATACTTTGCCCGCTTCAATTCTC